>NZ_CALXGI010000001.1 GCF_944387805.1 uncultured Pseudoflavonifractor sp.
GGACGAGAGCTACCGCTTCGGCCTCAACGCCTTCAAGGTGCTGGGCGGCTCCTTCGCCATGGCCCGGTACATCGCCAAGGAGATGGGCCGGGACGTGTCCGACATGACCTATGACTATCTCACCAGCGAGGCCTTCCGCAAGGAGTTCGGCCAGGCCACCTTCTTCACCGCCACCGACGGCAACCACGGCCGGGGCGTGGCCTGGGCCGCCAACAAGCTGGGCCAGAAGGCCGTGGTCCACATGCCCAAGGGCTCCAGCCAGTCCCGCTACGACAACATCGCCAAGGAGGGCGCCCAGGTCACCATCGAGGACGTCAACTACGACGACTGTGTCCGCATGGCCGCCGCCGAGGCCGAGCAGACCGAGCACGGCGTCATCGTCCAGGACACCGCCTGGGAGGGCTACGAGGAGATCCCCTCCTGGATTATGCAGGGCTACGGCACCATGGCCAGCGAGGCCGCCGAGCAGCTGCGCCAGTGCGAGGTGAACCGCCCCACCCATGTGTTCGTCCAGGCCGGCGTGGGGTCCCTGGCCGGCGCTGTGGTGGGCTACTTCACCAACCTCTACCCCAATAACCCGCCCAAGTTCGTGGTCATGGAGGCCGCTGCCGCCGACTGCCTGTACAGGGGCGCGGTGGCCGGGGACGGCTCTCCCCGCATCGTCACCGGCGACCTCCAGACCATTATGGCCGGTCTGGCCTGCGGCGAGCCCAACACCCTGTCCTGGGACATCCTGCGCAACCACGTCACCGCCTTCGTCTCCTGCCCCGACTGGGTGTCCGCCAAGGGCATGCGGATGCTGGGCGTGCCCGTGAAGGGCGACCCGGTGGTCATCTCCGGCGAGTCGGGCGCCGTGGGCATGGGCGTGCTGGACGCCATCATGTCCGACGACGCCTATAAGGACCTCCGGGAGGCCCTGGAGCTGGACCGCTTCAGCCAGGTGCTCATGTTCTCCACCGAGGGCAACACCGACCCGCTGAAGTTCCGCCGGGTGATTTGGGACGGCGAGTACCCCACCACCGACTCTCCCCAGCGCGCATACTGAGCAGAGAAAACGTTTGGGATGGAACACACTGAAATGGAGGACGAATACCATGGATTTTGAGCAGATCAAGAAGGTTTCCGAGAGCTACCGCGCCGACATGACCCGCTTCCTGCGGGAGATGATCTCCTACCCCAGCGAGAGCTGCGAGGAGAAGGAGGTCGTGGCCTGCATCAAGCGGGAGATGGAGAAGCTGGGCTACGACGAGGTGGAAGTGGACGGCCTGGGCAACGTCATCGGCTGGATGGGCCAGGGCGACAAGATCATCGCCATCGACTCCCATATCGACACCGTGGGCATCGGCAACATCAACAACTGGACCCACGACCCCTACAAGGGCTATGAGGACGACGAGGTCATCTACGGCCGCGGCGGCTCCGACCAGGAGGGCGGCATGGCCTCCGCTACCTACGGCGCCAAGATCATGAAGGACCTGGGCCTCATCCCCGAGGGCTACAAGATCATGGTCGTGGGCTCCGTTCAGGAGGAGGACTGCGACGGCATGTGCTGGCAGTACATCGTCAACAAGTTCTTCCCCGCCAAGGGCATCAAGAAGGAGCAGGTGGAGTTCGTTATCTCCACTGAGCCCACTGACGGCGGCATCTACCGCGGTCACCGCGGCCGCATGGAGATCCGTGTGGACGTGAAGGGCGTCTCCTGCCACGGCTCCGCCCCCGAGCGCGGCGACAACGCCATCTACAAGATGGCCGACATCCTTCAGGACGTCCGCGCCCTCAACGAGAACGACGACGCCGACGACAAGGAAGTCAAGGGCCTCGTGAAGATGCTCAACCCCAAGTACAACCCCGAGCACTACGAGGACGCCCGTTTCCTGGGCCGCGGCACCTGCACCACCAGCCAGATCTTCTACACCTCTCCCAGCCGCTGCGCTGTGGCCGACTCCTGCTCCATCTCCATCGACCGCCGCATGACCGCCGGCGAGACCTGGGATTCCTGCCTGGATGAGATCCGGAACCTGCCCAACGTGAAGAAGTACGGCGACGACGTGAAGGTGTCCATGTACATGTACGACCGTCCCTCCTGGACCGGCGAGGTGTACGAGACCGAGGCCTACTTCCCCACCTGGATCAACAAGGAGAACGCCGCCCACGTCCAGGCTCTGGTGGACGCCCACCACGCCCTGTTCGGCGAGGAGCGCATCGGGCCCGAGGGCGCCATGCACCTGCGTCACCGTCCTCTGATCGACAAGTGGACCTTCTCCACCAACGGCGTTGCCATCCAGGGCCGTTACGGTATCCCCTGCGTTGGCTTCGGCCCCGGTGCTGAGAGCCAGGCCCACGCCCCCAACGAGATCACCTGGAAGCAGGACCTGGTCACCTGCGCCGCCCTGTACGCCGCCGTGCCCGGCCTGTACAAGGAGGAGAACAAGACCGCCGATGTGTCCCAGTTCCGCGCCGGCAAGACCGATAATGACATTAAGTAAGAACCGCTGAGCAAAGCGTAACATACAGAAGCGCTGAACCCACCAAAACAATTTAAATATTTGAAAAGGAGTCGATCCACATGGACGCCAAACTGCAGGCCTATATTGACAAGCTGAACGCGCTGAACTTCAAGGAGATGTACGAGGGCGACTTCTTCCTGACCTGGGAGAAGACCGACGACGAGCTGGAGGCCGTGTTCACCGTGGCCGACGCCCTGCGCTACATGCGTGAGAACAACATCTCCACCAAGATCTTCGAGTCCGGCCTGGGCATCTCCCTGTTCCGCGACAACTCCACCCGTACCCGCTTCTCCTTCGCCTCCGCCTGCAACCTGCTGGGCCTGGAGGTCCAGGACCTGGACGAGGGCAAGAGCCAGATCGCTCACGGCGAGACCGTCCGTGAGACTGCCAACATGATCTCCTTCATGGCCGACGTCATCGGCATCCGTGACGATATGTACATCGGCAAGGGCAACGCCTACATGCACGAGGTTGTGGACTCCGTCACCCAGGGCCACAAGGACGGCGTGCTGGAGCAGAAGCCCACTCTGGTCAACCTGCAGTGCGACATCGACCACCCCACCCAGTGCATGGCCGACATGCTGCACATCATCCACGAGTTCGGCGGCGTGGAGAACCTGAAGGGCAAGAAGGTCGCCATGACCTGGGCCTACTCCCCCAGCTACGGCAAGCCCCTCTCCGTGCCCCAGGGCGTCATCGGCCTGATGACCCGCTTCGGCATGGACGTTGTCCTGGCCCATCCCGAGGGCTATGAGGTCATGCCCGAGGTCGAGGAGGTCGCCAAGAAGAACGCCGAGAAGTCCGGCGGCACCTTCACCAAGACCAACTCCATGGCCGAGGCCTTCAAGGACGCCGACATCGTGTATCCCAAGAGCTGGGCTCCCTTTGCCGCTATGGAGGAGCGCACCGACCTGTACGCCAAGGGCGACAGCGACGGCATCAAGGCTCTGGAGAAGCGCCTGCTGGCCCAGAACGCCGAGCACAAGGATTGGTGCTGCACCGAGGAGCTGATGAAGACCACCAAGGACGGCAAGGCTCTGTACCTGCACTGCCTGCCCGCCGACATCAACGGCGTCTCCTGCGTGGACGGCGAGGTCGAGGCCACCGTGTTCGACCGCTACCGTGACCCCCTGTACAAGGAGGCCTCCTACAAGCCCTACATCATCGCCGCCATGATCTTCCTGGCCAAGTGCAAGGATCCCCAGGCCGTCCTGAAGGCCCTGGAGGAGCGGGGCGCCAAGCGCCAGTTCAGCCTGTAAGCAGTCCCATCCATACGGGCAGGGGCAGGGAGCCACCCTCTCCCCCTGCCTCTGCCCAGTCCCCGGCCCGCCCGCAGATACGGCACTCGGTATGTGCGGCCGGGCCGGGGTTTTCTTTCACAGGAGGTAATATTTTATGGATAAAAAACGCATTGTTATTGCGCTGGGCGGCAACGCCCTGGGCAGCAACCTGCCCGAGCAGATGATCGCTGTCAAGCAGACCTCCAAGGCCATCGCCGACCTCATCGAGGAGGGCCATGAGGTGGTCATCGCCCACGGCAACGGCCCCCAGGTGGGTATGATCCAGGCCGCCATGACCGAGCTGACCCGCTCCAACCCGGAGAAGTACATTCCCTGTCCCCTGTCCGTGTGCGTGGCCATGAGCCAGGGCTACATCGGCTATGACCTCCAGAACGCCCTCCGTGAGGAGCTGCTGGACCGGGGCATCAACAAGGGCGTGGCCACCGTGCTGACCCAGGTGGAGGTAGACCCCGCCGACCCCGCCTTCAAGAATCCCACCAAGCCCATCGGCGCCTTCATGACCAAGGAAGAGGCCGACAAGATGGTGGCTGAGCGGGGCTATGACATCATTGAGGACGCCGGCCGCGGCTACCGCCGTGTGGTAGCCTCCCCCAAGCCCCAGGGCATCGTGGAGATTGACACCATCCAGGCACTGGTGGAATCCGACCACGTGGTGGTGGCCTGCGGCGGAGGCGGCATTCCTGTGTTCACCACGCAGGGGCACCATCTGAAGGGCGCCGCCGCAGTCATCGACAAGGACTTCGCCTCCTGCGTCCTGGCCCAGCAGCTGGACGCCGACTGCCTCATCATCCTCACCGCCGTGGAGAAGGTGGCCATCAACTTCGGCAAGCCCGACCAGAAGTGGCTGGACTCCCTCACCCCCGACGAGGCCCGCAAGTACATGGACGAGGGCCACTTCGCCCCCGGCTCCATGCTGCCCAAGGTCCAGGCGGCGGTCCAGTTCGCCCAGTCCAAGGAGGGACGCACAGCCCTTATCACCCTGCTGGAGAAGGCCAAGGACGGCATTGCCGGCCGCACCGGCACCCGCATCCAGGCCTGACGGCTTCGCCCTGTAATAAGCGCGCCCCCGCTGTTACGGCGGGGGCGCGCTCTCATACGGCCGAAAGTCAAAAAAGGAGGCGCGTCCAGCGGACGCGCCTCCTTTTGACATATTACAGCTTCTCGGTAAAGCTCATGCAGCCGGTGGGGCAGTTTTCCACACAGGTGCCGCAGCCGGTGCACTTCATGGGGTTGACCTGGGCCAGGCAGTGGTCCATGGTAATGGCCCCCTCGGGGCACACCTTGCTGCACTTGCCGCAGCCGATGCAGCCGGCCTTGCACACGTCCATAACGGCCTTGCCCCGGTTGTAGTTGGAGCAGCGGTCAAAGACCTTCTGCTTCTTGGGGAAGATACCGATGACATGGTTGGGGCAGGTCTTTTCGCACAGGCCGCAGCCGATGCAGGCATCCCGGTCCACCACGGCCACTCCCTTTTCAATGCGGATAGCCTGCTGGGGACAGACGGAGACGCAGTCGCCGTTGCCCAGGCAGCCAAAGGCGCAGGCGCCGGCGCCGCCGAAGAGCAGCTTGGCGGCGGCGCAGCTGTGGACGCCCTCATAGTTCATGCGGGCCTGGGTCTTTTCGCAGGTGCCGCCGCAGCAGACCACGGCCACCCGCTCCTCCACGGAGCCGGCCTCCACGCCCAGCACACCGGCCACCTGAACGGCGCAGCCGGCGCCGCCGGGGACGCACAGGTTGGTGCGCTTCTCCTCGCCGGAGGCCAGAGCCTTGGCATAGCCGTCGCAGCCGGCATAGCCGCAGGCGCCGCAGTTGGCGCCGGGCAGGCACTCACGGATGGCGGGGAACATGGGGTCTTCCTTCACCGCCATAACGGTGGACGCGATGACCAGCATGACGGAGCAGATGATTGCGATGATAACAACCAGAATAACTGCAAACAGAATCGGATTCATGCCGTCACCCCCTTAATTTCCAAACAGCGTCTCCACCACGCCGGCGAAGCCGTTGAAGGAGGCGGCCACGATAGCGGCGGAGACCAGAGTGATGGGCAGGCCCTTGAAGGAGTCGGGGGCGTCGCAGGTCTCGGTGCGCATGCGGACGCCGGCGAAGATGACCATGGCCAGGAAGAAGCCCAGGCCGGAACCGAAGGAGTTGGCCATGGACTGGGCGAAGTTGTAGCCCTCGGTAATGTTCAGCACGGTGACGCCCAGCACGGCGCAGTTGGTGGTGATGAGGGGCAGGTAGATGCCCAGGGACTTATACAGGGCGGGAATGTACCGCTTCAGGATGATCTCCACCAGCTGCACCAGGGCGGCGATGACCAGGATGAACACGATGGTCTGGAGATAATCCATGTTGTTGGGGGTGAGCAGGAAGGTCTGAATAGGCCAGGTGACGGCAGTGGCCAGCAGCATGACGAAGATAACGGCGATGGACATACCGGTGGCCTGGTCCAGCTTTTTGGACACGCCCAGGAAGGGGCAGATGCCCAGGAAGCGCTGCAGCACGTAGTTGTTGACGAAGACAGCGCTCATGATGATAAAGAGGAGGTTTCCCCAATCCAGTTCCATTCCTTAGGCCTCCTTTCCAATCTTACCGCACACAGCGGCGTTGGGACAGTTGCCGCAGCCGGTGGCGGCGTGCTTCACTTTCCCGTGGGTAATCCTGGCCACCAGGGCGATGAGGCAGCCGAACACGAAGAAGCCGCCGGGCGTCTGGGTCAGGATAGGAATATTGTAGCTGGAGAAGAAGGGCACGGAGATGCCGGCGAAGGTACCGGAGCCCAGCACCTCGCGGATGGTGGACATGACCAGCAGGGTCAGGGTGAAGCCGATGCCCATGCCGATGCCGTCCAGGGCGGACTCGCCCACAGTGTGCTTGCTGGCGAACATCTCAGCCCGGCCCAGGATGATGCAGTTGACCACGATGAGGGGCAGGTACACGCCCAGGGCGTTGTACAGGTCCTGGAAGTAGGCCTGCACCAGCATCTGAACCACGGACACGAAGCCGGCGATGACCACGATGTAGCAGGGGATACGGACGGAATCGGGGATGATCTTCCGCAGCAGGGAGATTAGAATGTTGGAGCAGATCAGGACGATGGCAGCCGCAATGCCCATGCCGATGGCGGTGGACACCGAGGTGGTGGTGGCCAGGGTGGGGCAGGTGCCCAGCACCAGGACCAGAACGGGGTTCTCCTTGATGATGCCGTTGGTCAGAATGGAGAGCTTGGAAGGTGCGTTATTTGCTTTCATCTCAGCCCGCCTCCTTTACAGTCTGGAGATTGGCGATGGCCAGGTTGACAGCGTCCTTCACGGCAGAGGAGGAGATGGTGGAGCCGGAGATGCTGTCCACCTCGTCAGCGCTGGTCACGCCGGCAAACTGGCTGGTGAAGTCCTCCTCGCCGGCCAGGGTGCCCAGGCCGGGCGTCTCCTGGGAGCAGTCAGCCACAACGCCCAGAATGGTGTCGTCAGCGTCAAAGAGCACGGCAACCTTGATCTCGGACATCATGCCCTGAGCGGCGCCGTATACCACAGTGCCCGCGTCGGACACCTTGCCGCCGGCCACATCGGTGAAGGATGCGCCGGGGTAGTACTGGGCCAGCACATCGTCGGTCAGGTTGGCGGGAGCCTCGGCAGCCCCGGCGGTCTCGCCGCCCTTGTCCGCGTCAGAGCCGCCGGTGGAGCCGCCGGTGACGGCATCAGCCGCCTTTACGGTCTCCAGATTGGCAATGGCGATGTCCACAGCGCCCTTGATGGCGTCGGAGGTGATGGTAGCGCCGGAGACGCTGTCCACCTCGCTGCCGCTGGAGACGCCGATAAAGCTGTCCATAAACTCGCCCTCACCCAGAGGCTGGCCATAGCCGGGGGTCTCGGAGGAGGTGTCAGCGATGGCGCCGATGATCTTGCCGTCGGCGTCAAAGAACACGGCCACGTTCACGGGGCCCATCATGCCGGTCTCGGAGGCGTACACCACGGTACCCGCGTCGGACACCTTGCCGCCGGCCACGTCGGTGAAGGATGCGCCGGGGTAATACTGAGCCAGCACATCGTCGGTCAGGTTGGCAGGAGCCTCATACACCGTGGCCTCCACGGTGCCGCCGGTGGCCAGGGTGTAGGCGTCAAAGGCGGCCTGGATGGCAGTTTTCATGCCGTTGGAGGACATGGTGGCGCCGCTGGTGGCCTGGATGCCGGAGGCGTCGGTCATACCGATGAGCTGCTGCTGGAAGGCAGAGCCGTCGTCAGTGACCACGGTGCCGATGCCCTGGCTTTCGCCGTGGCTGAGGACTTTGGTGCCGGTAATGGCGCCGCTGCTGTCCAGACCCACCATGACGGACATGTCGCCGCCGTAGCCCCGGCCAGTGGCGGTGACCACATAGCCCGCGCCGTTGCCGGCGACCTGAATCTCAGTGACGCCCTCGGGCAGCTCCACGTCGCTCATAACCTGGAAGTCGCTGCCTTCGGGGAGCACCACCTGGAGGGCGGCCTGGGCGGCTGCGGCCTCCTGGGCGGCGATAACGGGGGCGGTGAGCTGGTTGGTGACGGCCAGCGCCGCGGTGATGACAAGGCCGATGCAGGTCAGCACCACAATGGGAGCCAGGAGCTTCCAGACCTTGTTCTCCTCCTTGTTTGGCTTCTGAATCATGCCTTTTCACCTCCAAACGCCTTGTGCTTGGTCAGCTTGTCAATGTGGGGCGTGAGAATGTTCATCAGCAGGATGGCGTAGCTGACGCCCTCGGGGGTAGCGCCCCAGAGGCGGACCATCATGGTCAGCAGGCCGCAGCCCACGCCGTAGATCAGCTTGCCCACATTGGTCATGGGGGAGGTGGTGTAGTCGGTAGCCATAAAGATGGCGCCCAGGAGCAGGCCGCCGCCCAGGAGCTGGATGGACAGGTCCTGCTGGGCGATCAGGGAGACAACAGCCACGGTGCCGATGTAAGCCACGGGGATATGCCAGGAGATGACCTTCCGCACCAGCAGGTAGATGCCGCCGATGATGAGGGCCAGGGCGCAGGTCTCGCCCAGGGAGCCGGCGTGGTTGCCCAGGAACATGACGGCCAGGCCGGGGTTGGCGGCGCCGTCGGCCAGGGGAGTGGCGGTGGAAACACCGTCCAGACTGAAGGTGGTCATAGCGCCGTTGAAGCCGCAGATGAGCAGCACCACGCGGGCGGTGATGGCGGGGTTGGCGAAGTTCTGGCCGATGCCGCCGAAGAGCTGCTTGACCACCACGATGGCGATAACGCTGCCCAGGGCGGCAATCCACAGGGGGATGTCGTAGGGCAGGCAGAAGGAGAGCAGCACGCCGGTGACCACGGCGGACAGGTCCGTGATGGTGACGGGCCGTTTGACCGCCTTCTCAAAGATAAACTCGGAGAGCACCGCGGCGGCCACGCACACAACGGTAACCAGCAGGGCGTCGATGCCAAAAATCACAATGGACGCAATGAACGCAGGAGCAAGGGCGATGAGCACGTCCCGCATGATAGACTGGGTGTCGTCCTTGGCCCAGATGTGGGGCGCGGGGGTTACGGAGAGCAGCTTCACTGCTTGCTCACCTCCTTCTTGGGCTGGCTGGCCAGGAACCGCTTGGCCAGCTTGTTGTTGGTGACCAGATCGCGGCGGGCGGGGCACACATAGGCGCAGCAGCCGCACTCGATGCACAGGTCGGCGCGGATGCTCCGCAGCCACTCCACATCCCGCTGCTCATAGGCCTTGGAGATTTCAAAGGCCATCAGATTCATGGGGCAGTGGTCCACGCAGCGGCCGCAGCGGATGCAGGCGGTGGTGGCGGGCTTGGCGGCGTCCTTCTCGTTGAGGGCCACGAAGCCGTTGTTGTTCCACAGCAGGGGGAAGTCCAGGTCGGGCAGGGCGATACCCATCATGGGGCCGCCGGCGAAGATCTTGGCGGGCTCACCCTTGAAGCCGCCCACAGCGGCGAACAGGTCGCCCACAGGGGTGCCGATGGGGGCCGTCACCACGCCGGGGGTCTTGACGGCGGAGCCGTCCACAGACACGGTCTTGCTCACCAGGGGCATGCCGGTGCGCAGATACCGTGCAATAAAGGCGGCGGTATTCACGTTGAGCACGATGCAGCCGGCGTCCTTGGGCAGCTTGCCGCCGGGGACGGTACGGCCGGTGGTCTCGTGGATGAGCATCTTTTCAGCGCCCACGGGGTAGTACTCCCGCAGCTGCTTGATCTCCACGCCCTCCATGCCCTGGAAGGCCTCTGCCAGGCCCTGAGGGGGATGCTTGACGCCCACAATGGCCTTCTCGATGCCCAGCATCTGCTTGACGATGCGGACGCCCTCGGCCATGTCGGCGGCGTAGTCCCGCATGGCGATGTAGTCCACCGTGCAGTAGGGCTCGCACTCGCTGCCGTTGATGATCAGCCGGTCCACAGTGGCGTTGAGCTTCACCCAGGTGGGGAAGCCGGCGCCGCCCAGGCCCACCAGCCCGCTCTTGCGGACGGCGCTGAGCAGCTCCTCCATGTTGGTAACAGTGGGGACCTCAATGCCGTCCCAGACGGTCTGCTGTCCGTCGGAGGCGATGACAATGCAGTCCACCACGCTGCCGTTGGGCATGCGGAGGGACTCGATTCCCTCCACCGTGCCGGACACACTGGCGTACATGGGTACGCCAATGCCTTGCCCCTGGGAGGCAATCGGCTGGCCAACGGCCACCGTGTCGCCCTTCTTCACCAGAATGGTACTGGTGTTGGCGCCCAGAAGCGACAGGGGTATCCGGACCCGCGCGGGCGCCGTCATCTGCACGGGGGTGCAGGAGGCGGTGTTTTTATGACCCGCCAGGCGGATTCCTTTTCCCATTCCCATAGTTCTTGACCACTCCTTTTCTAAAAGGCACGCGGCGTCCCGCGTGATTTGGGACAAATTCTGACACTTTTGTTATGCTCCGCGTTCCGCGGGGTACTGCCGGACACGGGGCAAGCGCCGCTCCCTCTCTCGAAGGGCGCTCAGCCGTTGTTCAGCAGGGTCAGACGATCGTTAAGCCCGGATGTCCAGCTGACCTGGTCATCCCGGGTGATAAAGACGGCTTCCACGCCGTCCAGGCCCTCCACAAAGGCGGTCCCCTCCTCCAGCCCCATGGCGAACACAGTGGTGGAGAGGGCGTCGGCGTCAAAGGCGTCGCTGGCCAGTATGGTGATGCCCGCCAGCTCGTTTTGCACGGGCCAGCCGGTGGAGGTGTCCAGAATGTGGTGATAGCGCACGCCGTCCAGATCAAAGCCCCGCTCGTAGATGCCGCTGGTGACCACAGCGCTGTCGCTGACCGGCACAACGGCGATGCTCTCGCCGGTGGTGGAGTCGGGGTCCTGAATGCCAATGTTCCAGTCGGAGCCGTCGGGCTTGGAGCCGATGACGAGCACATTGCCGCCGAAGTTGAGCATGCCGCAGGTGATGCCCCGATCCACCAGGAAATCCTTGATGCGGTCGGTGATGTACCCCTTGGCGATGGCGCCCAGGTCAATGGTCTCCCCCGCAGGGAGCTGGACCCCCTCGTCGTTCACATCCACCTTGGTGTAGTCCACGTGAGACGCGGCCTCAGCCAGTTCGGCCGCGTCGGGCAGCACACCCCGGTTCTCGCCGGTGAAATCCCACAGGGCCACACAGGGCTCAATGGTGATGTCAAACTTGCCGTCGGAGAGCGCGGAGTACTCCAGGGACTTCCTGATAATGTCCAGGGTGTCCTGGCTGACGGCCACCCGCTCGCCGTCTGCGTGGTTGATCTTCCACACATCGGAGCCCTCCTTGGTCTTGCTCAGCAGGTCGTCATACCGCTGGCACTCGGCCATGGCGTCATCCAGAAGGCTCTCGTCGTCGGTGTAAGCCTCAATGGTGATGACGGTGTCAAAGAAAAAGCCCACGCGGCTCTGCTTGGGCAGGCCCGCCTCCACAGTGGAGCCGGCGGTGGGCGCCGCTGAGGTCCCAGCGCCCTGGGGCTGACAGCCGGAGAGCAGGCTCAGGGCCAGCAGGCCGGCCAGAGCGGCGGCGATGGTACGGTGTTTCATTTATGTTCCTCCTGGGGATGCTCCTGTTTGGGTTCCTTGCCCGGCATGGACACGTTCTCCAGCCCGGAGGCCCGGAGCCCCTGAATGGCGTATTTGCCTGCAATGCCGGTGAGGACGCCGGTGACTACGGCGGCTACCAGCAGGAAGGGCACATAGCCCATGAGCGCGGCGGTGTTGACCATGAAGGCGGCCACGGCGGTCTGGCCCACATTGTGGAACACAGCGCCCACCACGGACACGCCGATGATGGACACGCCGCTGCCGCCCAGCTTCTTGACCAGCAGCATCATCACCAGGCTGCACAGTCCGCCGCCAAAGCTGAACATCATGGCGGACACGCCGCCGTACATCAGCCCGGACAGGCCCACTTTTAAGACCATGAGCAGGAAGGCGCTTTTGACGTCCAGCAGGTAGATGGCGTAGAGCAGCACCGTATTGGCCAGGCCCAGCTTGATGCCGGGGATGCTGCCTGGCATGGGAATCAGGTGCTCAATATAGCCAAGAACCACGGCTGCCGCCGTGAGAAGGGCCATGCGGGTCAGCCAGCGGACCGCCTGATGGTTCCTCCGCCGGTTCATGCGGTCTCCTCGCTGGCCAGACGCAGCTCGATGGAGATGCCGTTGGGCAGGCATACGATCCAGTTGCGCATGGGCCGGGTGTCCACGTTATCCTCAGTCATGGTGCCCTGCTCCACGCAGTCCTGATTCTCACAGGTGGAGTCAGCCATATACACCTTGCCGTCCTTAATCTGAATGTGGTTGACCATGCCGCTGCCCTGGTCGATTTCAATCAGCTTGTCCTCACTGAGGGGATCGGCCTCATAAAGGGCGTCGTTGACATAGATGTAGACGAAATCTTCCAGTCCGCTCCCGCGGGACTGAAACAGATTGGCTGCCATAAATGCGGCAAAAGCTACAACCAGTACCGCCGCAATAATGACGATGTCACGTTTCTTCATGGAAGTGCTGTCCTCCAAGCATGTGTTCATTTGGGCGTGAAGCTGATGCGGAGACAGGTTCTGCCGCCCCCGCGCGGAATTCCATAGCCGTTGCGGCCTGGGGGAACAAAACCGGCTTTGCCATATGTTTGCATGACAAAGCGCCCGTCGAAACGAGCTGTATTAGTATACCGCGACTTAGCCGGATTCGCAAGCAGTTTATACAATATTTGTTCACTTTTCTCCCGGCCTTTTCCCATTTTTACTACAATGCCCTTAATTCAAGCAAAAAAGACGGGGAGTTTGTGAAATTTGTAGCATAATTGACCAAGGGGGCTGGTATTCGTTTTATTCATTCGGAAATGTATTCCTGTGCTTGACAAACATCTGTTCTAATGCCATAATATTCGTACAAACGTTCCTATACTTTTGGAGGGCTGTCCCATGGAGCTGATGGATAAGCTGACCATACTCACCGACGCGGCAAAATATGACGCCGCCTGCACCTCCAGCGGGCTGGATCGGGCGGGCCGTCCGGGGACCATGGGCTCCACCATGGCCGCGGGCTGCTGCCACTCCTTCTCCGCTGACGGGCGGTGCATCTCCCTGCTGAAGGTGCTGCTCACCAACCGCTGCATCTACGACTGCCAGTACTGCGTCAACCGCCGGTCCAACGACGTGCGCCGCACCGCCTTCACCCCCCGTGAGCTGTGTGAGCTCACCATCGGCTTCTACCGGCGCAACTATATCGAGGGATTGTTCCTGTCCTCCGCCGTGTGGGGCAGCCCGGACAAAACCACCGAGCTGATGATTGAGACCCTGCGTCTGCTGCGGGAGGAGTACGCCTTCGGCGGATACATCCACGCCAAGGCCATCCCGGGGGCCGCCCCCCTCCTCACCCACCGGCTGGGCCTGCTGGCCGACCGGCTCTCGGTAAACATCGAGCTGCCATCGGAGCAGTCCCTGGGCCTCCTGGCCCCCGACAAGGCCAAGACCTCCATCCTCACCCCCATGGCCCAGATCCGGGACGGCATCGCCGCCTCCAAGGGTGAGCTGGCCCTGTCCCGAAAGGCGCCCAAATTCGCCCCGGCAGGCCAGTCCACCCAGATGATTGTGGGGGCTACGCCGGAGACAGACTTTCAAATTCTCCGCCTTACCGAGGGGCTGTACAAGAAATACCAGCTCAAGCGGGTGTTCTTCTCTGCCTATATGCCGGTGTCAAACAGCAAGCTCCTCCCCGCTCCCCAGGGCTTCAAGCCGCCCCTGCTGCGGGAGCACCGGCTCTATCAGGCAGACTGGCTGCTGCGGTTTTACCACTTTGAGGCCAGCGAGCTGCTGGACGAGGCCCACCCCAACTTCAACCCTCTGGTGGACCCCAAGTGCTCCTGGGCACTGGCCCACCCGGAGTTTTTCCCCGTGGAGGTGAACACCGCCGACTATGAGGTTCTGCTGCGGGTGCCGGGGGTGGGCGTCACCTCGGCCCGGCGGATTCTCTCCGCCCGGCGGTGGGGGGCCCTCACCTTTGCGGGGCTGAAAAAGCTGGGGGTGGTGCTCAAGCGGGCCCAGTATTTCCTCACCTGTTCGGGAAAGACGGCGGAGGGCCTGCGGGTGAAGGAGGACGGCATCCTCCGCCATCTGGTGGCACTGGAGCGGCCCATGCTCTCCAGGGAGGCGCCGGAGCAGCTGAGCCTGTTTGAGGAGACGGGATAATGGGAAACTATGACATGACGGGCTGGCCCCAGGTGGCCTATACCTACGATGGTACCTTTGACGGCTTTCTCACCTGCGTCTACGAGAGCTACGTCCACCGCGAGCGGGCGGCGGCATTCTCCGCCCCGGGCCAGGCCCAGATCTCCCTGTACCCCGGACGGCCGGTGGAAACTCACCCGGAACACGCCCGGCGGGTGCGGCAGTCCCTGCCGCGCCGGCTGTCTCCCCGGGGGGCCCGGCTGGTGACATACGGCTTTCTCACCGCCCTGCCTGACCGGGAGCAGAGCCTGTACGACTTCCTGGCTCTGGGGTTCCGGCGGGGGCCGTCAGTGCTCCACGACCTGACCGACCAGCGTGTGTTTGTCCTGGACCGGGCGGTAAAGCACCTGACGGGGGAGGCCCATCTTCTGAAGGGGTTTATCCGCTTTTCCGACCAGAGCGGCGTCCTGGTGGCGGAGATTGAGCCCAAAAACCGGGTGCTTCCCCTGCTGCGGACCCACTTCTGCGCCCGGTACCCGTCGGAGGCCTTTGTCATCTACGACCGCACCCACCGGGAGGCCCTCTTCTACCGGCCGGGAGAATGGGCCATCGTGCCCCTGGAGAACTTTCGGGCGGCCGGGCCGGACAAAAGCGAGCGGGACTGGCGGGCCCTGTGGCGGCGGTTCTACCACACCGTGTCCATCGAGGGGCGGTACAATCCCCGCTGCCGCATGACCCACATGCCAAAGCGGTACTGGGGCTGCATGACAGAGTTTCAGACGGAGGACACGGAGCGGCCAGCCCTGCCGCAGCGGCCGGAGTAGAGGCGCAGGGTGCAAAACAAAAACAGGGACCGGAGCGGAGCTCCGGTCCCTGTTTTCGCGCTTACTCCTCGTCCCAGTCGGCGTAGTCGTCGTACTCAGAGCGGCAGCAGCATGCTCTCTTTTCGGCGATTTTGTCCCGGGCGCAGCCTAAAAACGCGGTAATCTTGTCCCAGTAGGCGATGACGCAGCAGGCAGCGGCGGCCACTACCATGCAGACAGCCACCAGTTTCAGCACAAATTGGACGACCTTTCTCATGTCTGTCGCCTCCTATTATGAAATGATGGTAATAGTGTACACGTTTTTTGCACAAATTACAATGACCTGTACAAACTTTTTCCCTTGTATTTTGAACGGAAATAGAATAAAATAAAGGAACGAATGAGAAGAAACCAGCTGCCTCACGGCAGTCATTTTCCATAGAAAGGAAGGATCCCCATGAAGCTGCAGACCGAAAAGGGCGAGATACGCATCAGCAGTGATGTGTTCAGCAACATCACCGGCGCCGCCGCCACCAACTGCTATGGCGTCAAGGGCATGGCTGTGCGCTCCACCACCGACGGGCTGGTGCATCTGCTGCGCAGAGAGTCTATGGCCAAGGGCGTCAAGGTCCGCTATCACGACGACTCCACTGTCTCCATTGAACTCCATATCATCGTGGACAACGGCGTCAACCTGACGGCTGTGTCCCGCTCTATCATGAGCGAGGTCAAGTACGTGGTCAGCCGCACCACCGGCGTGGAGGTCCGCAACGTGGACGTCTACATTGATTCCATGGTGATCGGCTGAGAATGCGCTCCGCCGGACATGTATGACAGAAAGGAACATCGACATGAGAGATACCATTGACGGGGCGTCGTTTCAGCGGATGGTGATTCACGCCGCGGCCTCCATCAATTCACGCAAGCAGGAGATCAACGAACTCAACGTTTTCCCTGTGCCTGATGGCGACACCGGCACCAATATGTCCCTGACCATCTCCACCGCCGCGGCGGAGATGAAGAAGAAGGCCGCGTCCACCGTGGGCGAGGCCGCCGCCATGAACGCCTCCGCCCTGCTGCGGGGTGCCCGCGGCAACTCCGGCGTCATCCTGTCCCTGCTGTTCCGGGGCTTCTCCAAGGCCGTGAAGGACAAGGAGACCATTGACGGCCGGGATCTGGCCGTGGCCCTGGACTGGGGCGTGGCCGCCGCCTACAAGGCGGTTATGAAGCCCGCCGAGGGCACTATTCTCACGGTCTCCCGCCTCTCTGCGGCTCAGGCCGCCGCCACTGCCCGGGAGAACAACAGCGTAGAGGCTGTCCTCCAGGCCGCCATTGAAGAGGGCCACATCGCCCTGGACAACACCATCAACCAGAACCCGGTGCTCAAGAAGGCCGGCGTGGTAGACGCCGGCGGCAAGGGCTTCCTGGTGATTCTCCAGGGTATGCTGGACGAGCTGCGGGGCGAGCCCATGCCCGAGGGCTCCGATGACGGCGCTCCCGCCGCCCCCAAGGACCGGGCCGACTTTGAGAGCTTCTCCACCGAGGAGATCAAGTTCGGCTACTGCACCGAGTTCATCTGCGCCCGGGACAACAAGAAGAAGGACCCGGAGGCCCTCCGGGGCTTCCTCAACGCCCTGGGCGACTCTCTGGTGCTGGTGGAGGACGACGATATCATCAAAGTCCATGTCCACACCAATCACCCCGGCAAGGTGCTGGAGGAGGCCCTGACCTACGGCGCCCTCCAGACTGTGAAGATTGAAAACATGCGCAACCAGCACAGCGAGATTCTGGAGGAGGCGGCCGCCCAGCAGGCGCCCGCCCAGGAGGAGCACAAGGCTGCCGCGCCGGAGAAGCCCTATGGCTTTGTGGCGGTGTGCGCCGGCGAGGGCGTGGCTGCCGTGTTCCGGGATCTGGGCGCCGACGGCATCATCAGCGGCGGCCAGACCATGAACCCCTCCACCGAGGATATTATGCGGGAGATCGACAAGACACCCGCCGAGGTGGTCTTTGTTCTGCCCAACAACAAGAACATCATTATGGCTGCCGAGCAGTGCACCCGCCTGGTGGAGGGCAAGCAGGTTGTGGTCCTGCCCAGCAAGACCGTCCCCCAGGGCATCTCCGCCATGCTGGCCTTTGACCCGGACAGCTCCGTGGAGGAGAATACCGAGGCCATGTCCGAGGCGCTCAAGCGGGTGAGTACCTCTGAGATCACCTATGCCGCCCGGGACTCCGATTTTGACGGCTTTGCCATCAAGCAGGGGGATTATCTGGCGCTGGCTGAGCACCAGCTCTTCGGCACCGACAAGGATATCTATGCCCTGCTCCGCCGTCTGGCTGAGGCACAGCCCCAGCAGGACGCCGAGTTTATCACTGTGTTCTACGGAGAGGACGTGCAGGAGGCCGACGCCCAGAAGGCCCTGGCTATTTTCCAGGAGGCCTGTCCCAAGGCGGAAATTACCCTTCTGGCCGGCGGACAGCCTGTGTATTATTACATGATCTCCGCTGAATAACGCATTTACGCGCACGGGGGCGGCCGGCTGGCCGCCCCTGTTTTTATGAAAAAGGGAGGACTTCGCAATGTACGACTTTACCACCCTCCGCCCCCGGCGGAACATGGGCGCGGAGAAATGGTCCGCATTTGAGGCCATGAATGTGGATAACCCGGCCCTGGTTCCCTATTCGGTGGCGGATATGGAGTTTGCCGCGGCCCCTCAGATTACCGCCGCCATCCAGAAGGCCGCTTCCTTCGGCGTCTACGGCTACACCATTGCCGATGGCCCCTATAAGCAGGCGGTGTGCCGCTGGATGGCACGGCGCCACCACTGGAGCGTGGAGCCGGAGTGGATATTCCAGACCTTCGGCGTAGTGCCTGCCATGAATCTGGCTGTCCACGCCCTGACCCTGCCCGGCGAGGGGGTCGTCATCCAGCCGCCGGTGTACCCGCCCTTCCGCAGGGTGGTGGAAAACACCGGCCGCAGAGTATGGGAGAACCCTCTGAGGCTGGAGAACGGCCGGTATGTCATGGACCTGGAGAGCCTGGAGACGCTGGCAGCCCGGCCTGACGTGAAGCTGTTCTTCCTCTGCTCCCCCCACAACCCGGTGGGCCGGGTGTGGACCAGAGAGGAGCTCCAGGCGGCGGCGGACATCTGCGCCCGCCACGGCGTCACTGTGTTCTCTGATGAGATTCACGCCGACTTTGTCCATCCCGGGCATGTCCACACCCCTTTTGCCGCCCTGGACGGTCCCGCCGCCCAGGGGTGCATCGTGGGCACCTCCGCCAGCAAGAGCTTCAACCTGGCCGGACTGGCCACCGCCAACATCATTGTCCCTGACGATGGCCTGCGCGCCGCCCTGCTGGACAAGCAGGTGGGGTATACGGGAGAGTATACAAACTACTTCGGCCTGGCTGCCACCCGGGCCGCCTATGAGGAGGCGGAGGACTGGCTGGAGGAGCTTCTGGAGGTAATCCGGGGCAATTATGAGTACTGCAAGGCGTTTCTCAGGGAGAAATTCCCCTCCGTCATCACCTATCCCATGGAGGGAACCTATCTCATGTGGTGCGACTTCCGCAGCCTGGGCCTGACGCCGGAGGAACAGGAGAAGTTCTTCCTCTCCTGCCAGCTCTGCCTGGACGAGGGCTATATCTTCGGCCCCCAGGGCGCGGGTTTTGAGCGCATCAACCTGGCCTGTCCCCGCCAGTGCCTGGAGGCGGCCATGGAGCGCCTGGACCGGGCGGCGGAGGGGCTGCCCCGCTGAGTGTTTTACCTGTGAAAGCTCTGCCTCGGTATGGTGCTTTTTGCCCCATATTGTCTTGCTTTTCGAACTAGATGCTTAAATGATAAACATATTGACTTCTTCTGAAAGGAAGTTATGCTCAGGACGCGGCCTGCGCTGTCGTGCCGGCGTTCGCCCCCCCCTGAACCCATGCGGAAGGCGGCCCGCCTGCCCTGCCGGGCCTGAGTGCAGTCTGAACTGCAAATAAAAAAGTCCCGGGAGAGAAGAGAACTTCTCTCCCGGGACTTTTGCATTACAGCACCTTGGACAGGAAGTCGATGGTGCGCTGCTCCTTGGGGTTTGCGAAAAAGGCGTGGGGCTCGTTCTGCTCCAGAATGTGGCCGCCGTCCATAAAGAGCACCCGGCTGCCCACCTCACGGGCAAAGCCCATCTCGTGGGTGACCACCACCATGGTCATGCCCTCATTGGCCAGCTCCTTCATGACGTCCAGCACCTCGCCCACCATCTCAGGGTCCAGGGCGGAGGTGGGCTCGTCAAAGAGCATCACCTTGGGCTTCATGGCCAGGGCGCGGACAATGGCGATGCGCTGCTTCTGGCCGCCGGAGAGCTGGCTGGGGTAGGACTCGGCCCGGTCCTTCAGGCCCACCCGGTCCAGCAGCTTCATGGCGGTCTCATCGGCCTCTTCCTGGCCCATCAGCTTGGTCTGCACCGGGGCCAGCGTGATGTTTTTGCGGATGGTCATGTTGGGGAACAGGTTGAAGTGCTGGAACACCATGCCCATCTGCCGCCGGACGGCGTTGATGTCGGTCTTTTTGTCGTTGACTACGGTACCCTCAAAGATGATTTTGCCCTTGGTGGGGGTCTCCAGCAGGTTCATGCACCGCAGGAAAGTGGACTTGCCCGAGCCGGAGGGGCCGATGATAACCACCTTTTCTCCCTGTTCGATGTGCTCGGAGATGTCGTCCAGCACCAGGTGGCTGCCAAAGGACTTGCTCAGATGTTCAACGTCTATCACTGGTACGCAGCCTCCTTTCCATGCGGGCGAAGATGATGGACAGCACCTTGGTGATGCAGAAATAGGCCACGGCGATGATAAGCAGCGGGCCGAAGGCGTCGTATGTCTTGCTCTGAATGGCGGAGTAGACCTTGGTCAGGTCGGTCAGGGCGATGTAGCCCACCACGGCGGTCTCCTTCACCAGCACGATGAATTCGCTGGTATAGGTGGGCAGGCAGTTCTTGATGGCCTGAGGGAAAATGATGTGCCACATGGTCTGGGTCTTGGTGAGACCCAGGGAGCGGCCGGCCTCCATCTGTCCCGGGTCCACGGCGTTGATGCCGGAGCGGTAGATCTCTGCCATATAGGCCGAGGAGTTGAGGCCAAAGGCCACAATAGCCACCACCATTTTGTTGTCCGTGACGTTGAGGAGCACCACGTTGTACATAATCAGCAGCTGCACCACCACAGGGATGCCCCGGATGATGTCGATGTAGGCCTGGGCGGGCCAGCGCAGGATCTTGTATCTGGACAGCTTCATCAGGCACAGCACCATGCCCAGCACGGTGCTGATGCAGATGGCCCCCAGGGTGATGGACACCGTCACCCCCAGGCCGTCCAGGTACAGCCGCCACCGGTCCTGGTAGAGAAAGGCCTGATAGAGCTTGTCCAGCAGGTCGAGGAGCATTTCCACGGCAATCCCTGCCTCCTTGTTATAAATTGGTCATAGGGCGCAGGAGAGCCTGCTCCGCACAGGGGGCGGCGCAGGCTTCCTGGTATATCGCTTGGATTGTGGGCGCGGGGCTCAGGCCTGGGGCTTGGCCACCACGATGGACTGCACGGCCTCATAGTAGCCGTCGGTGAAGTTGGCGTTCTCCTCCCGCTCCTCGTTGCGGGTCAGGCCGGCGGCAATGAAGTCAATCCGGCCGGACTGGAGGGCGGGGATGAGGGCGTCGAAGTCCATATTCTCAATCTGCAAGTCGTAGCCCATGGTGGCGCAGAGATAGGTGGCGTAGTCAATGTCAAAGCCCACCGGATTTCCCGCGTCGTCCAGATACTCAAAGGGCTCGAACTCGCAGTTGGTTCCCATCACCAGGGTGCCCTTGGACTCATAAGCGGGCAGCTCGGGCAGCTGGGCATCCTCATTCTTGGAGATGTCCTTGTCCACAATGGCGTCGAAGGTACCGTTCTCCTTCAGGGTGGCCATGGCGGCGTTGAACTCCTCGGCCAGGGCGGCGCCCTCGTCGTTCTTCTGAGTAGCGATGGCGTAGGTCTCGCTCTCCTCGCTGGCGGGGAAGGGCAGCAGCATCAGCGCGTCAGGATTGGCGTCCACCAGGGACTGGGCGGGGTTGGTGTCGATGATGACGCAGTCCACGCGGCCGTTCATCAGCTCCATGCCGCACTGGGCGGCGGCCTTGAAGGCGCTGACCTCGGCGCCCTCGATGGCGTCAGCCACGTCGTTTCCGGTGGTGCCCTCCTGAACGGCAATCTTGGCGCCCTTCAGGTCGTCCACGGAGGTCCAGGCGGCGGGGCCGGTGACCTCAGCGGTCTGGCTCCCACTGGGAGCGGTGCTGCCGGAGGGAGCGGGGGTGCCGACGTCGTCGCCGGTGGTATCGCTGCCGCAGCCGGAGAGCAGGGAAAGGCTCATGCCGGCGGCAAGGGCAATTGCAAGAATTTTCTTCCAGGTTTTCATGCTCATTCTCTCCTTAGAATCCATCCGGGATTTTTGATTGACTGGATTATACACCTCATGCAGGAATAAAGCAAGTATTTTTTGGATTTTTGTGGGTTGCATTCAAAAATAGCTGAATGAATATTCAATATGAGACATTTTGACCAGTACGCGGAGAGAAAAGGGACCGGCGCCGCAGCCGCGGCGCCAGTCCCAAGGGTAATCAGTCAAAGCCAAGGCCGAAATAGCCCGCCCGCTCTTCGCTCCAGGCCTGTCGGAGGTCCTCTTTCAGCCATTTGATCATAGCGAAGGGCTGGATATAGCTGCCAGGCAATCCGTCCCAAAGAGCGGGGGTGCGGATGAAGTACCGGTCGGCCTGGAGGGATTCTTTGAGCAGAGAGACGGCGTTCTCCATCAGGGAGGGGGAAACCAGAAGCTCCTTGATGACCAGACTGCTGTTGCCGGTGTACTCCACAGCGGCGCAGCCCTCGCGGCCGTCAATGACCACCCGGTAGAGTCCGCCGCCGCTCAAGTGAGACACGCCCTCCTGAAAGGCCAGCAGCGCCTCGCCGTACTGGGTATGGAAGGTGCCTGCGAGAAGCCGCTCGCGCAGGCCGCCATAGGCGGCGGCGCCGACCGCCTCCAGACAGCTCCCGGCCGGGGCGGGAGGGATCATGCTCTCCAGCAGCTCCAGTTTCCGGGTAGAAAAGCAGTCGGTAAAGTCCACGGTCTCAAAGAACTTGAACAGACCTGCCTCAGCAGGCACCACGGTGATGCAGTCCACATCCCGTTCCCGCAGGTACAGCTCCGAGTACCGGAGCAGCGCGCGGCCATGGCCCTGCTTGCGGGCGTTGGGGTCGGTGGCAAGGGCGTACACATAGGCGGAGGACAGCCGCTCCCCGTCCGGCAGCTCCAGCTCCAGGGGCAGCAGGGCCAGCATGCTGCGCAGGACCCCGTCTTCTGTCAGAATCATAATGTCTTGCGGCTTGGCGCAGGTGCGGTAAAAAAGGTCGATATACGCCTCGTCGTCACCAAAGGCCGCCTTCCAAAGTGCCTTCTGATCCTTCAGCTCCTCCGCGTTGGAGGGACGGATCTCTACCATAGTATCACCCATCCTTCTATATTGAATGCTCGCCCCTTTGAGGCGGCGCCTGTGTGCCTTATGCCTGCCAGACTGCGCTGTATTTCTCCACCATCAGGTCGGGATAATAGGACTCCTTGGCCTTCCGCAGGCCCTCCACCCCCATGTCGTCCTCCCGGTTCAGGTAGCGGACGTTGGGGTGGTGTTCCCGCACCCAGCGGGCAAACTCACGGTTGATGATGGTGTAAGCGCCCTGAAGCTCGCCGTAGGCCTTCTCGAAGTGGACGTCATAGGTGTCGGAAGAGAGCATATCGCCCATCGTGAAGGCCACCACCTCACCGTATACCCGGATCAGCCCGCCCTCCAGGCCGAGCTCGTGGTAGTGGTCTATGGCCAGGCGGAGGGCGCGGCCCTCGTCGCCTAGGTCCCGCTCTTCGGCGGCGCCCTCCCGGATCATGCTCCGGCGGTACCACTCCTTATCCATCTCCAGGCACTCGGCCAGGGTGTCCGGGGTGATGGGCTCGTAGACCCAGGAGGGGTTGTTCTCCAGAAAGCGGTTGATATGGTTGCGCTTTCCGTGGAGCTTCTTGCCGCCCAAATCGGCCAGCCGGTCAATCTCATAGAGATAATCCCAGCCGTCCCGGTCGGCTTCAAACCGGAACTGGCCGGGGAACAGAGCCTCCAGCTCTTCGGTCTGCGCCTTGGGAATGCAGACCAGCCGCAGAGGCTGGCCCTGGGCCTCCGCATCAGCCCGGAGGGCGTTGATGATGGCTGTGCGGTCCCCGCTGCCGGCAGGGTAGAGGTAGCTGCAGCCCAGGCCGCCGCACAGGCGCACCAGGAGGAAATTGTCCGCCTGAGCCACTTGGTGGCGGTAGGCATCCTTCCAAGTATATAGGTTGGTAAAATTATATTCGCAGCCCCGGTAGTCGGAACGGCGGAGCAGCTGATCCATCCAGCCCTTATCCGCCAGCTGGGGCGTCCGAAAGTCTATCATAACAGGTATGCGCTCCAATGCTAAAAATTTTGCGCCGGATAAACTGCTGGCGCTTTCGTTTTATTGTACCACATTTCCTAGTTGGAGACAATGAATTTGTTACCAGAGCGGCATTTTTTTGCCGCCTGTATCCGACGGAAACAGAGAAAAAGAGAAGAGGAAATTGTGAACTTTTTCACGCAATAAAGGCGAAAAACAGAAAAGAATGTGAAGAAAATAACTCTGCTTCACAGAAAAAGAAAAATATGCTATGATAGGACAAAGGAGGGAGCATATATGACAGTCGTCCGAAAGTTCCACAGCGCGGAGGAACTCCGCCGCCTGCGCCGCATGGCCTGTTCCGTCCCTGAGGAGGTGCTGCTCCGGGAGCTGGAGGGGGACGCGCTGGCCGACGCCAAGTCCCTCATTGGCCTTTTTGCGCTGGATTACTCCCGTCCTGTCTGTATCGTTACCGACTCCCAGGACTTGCTCTCGCAGCTGGATTATCTGGACGAAAAGACGAAGTGTATGCCATCCTGAAATTAAGGACAAACTAAAGCTGTGAAAAATTGAACTCACGCCAATAATTATAGAATATAGGGTTAAAATTAGAACTCAAGAAATTTATTAATTAAAAAATAACGGGATAATAAGACATAAGATTCCGGTTAACTGGAAATGAAGATTGTGGAAAGCGACCATTGATTCAGACAAGCCTCTGATGATATACTGAGAGTGCCTAAAGGAGGTGACCTTAAATGGTTTTTGAAGCAAAGTTCGATTCCTTCAGCGAGATTGCCGAGGTGCAGAAGCTGGCCCAGGCAGTGGAAGAGCCGGTGTTTTTTGAGTCCGGGGACGGTTCTGTGCGCATTGACGCAGGGTCCTTTATCGGCCTGTTTGTACTGGACTTCTCCAAGCCGGTCAAGGTCGTCACCGACTCTGTGTATGTGATTCGCCGCCTGGAGCTGGCCAGCAGAGCAAAAGCGGCGCAGAAGGCATAAGCGCCTTCTCACAATAAAAATGAAATAAAGTGCGGCGCACTGTACAGACAGTGCGCCGCCTTTTATTTTATGATGGAGGGTTTCAGGCCACAGGTCTGGGACCCTCTCATATTATTGCTCTGCGCGGAAATAGACAATTCCGGTAGCGCCGGGACCGGCATGCGTGCCCACGACGCTGCCGATATCGCTGGTAAAGACAGTAGCGCCGGCGATGGCGCCGGCAAAGAAAGCCTGGCACTCGGCCATGGCCTCGGGGGCGTTGGAATGGCCGAAGCCCACGGGCAGAGACAGGTCTGGGGCCTCTTTTTCCATCCGCTTGGCAATCCACTGGAAGGCGGCCTTCCGGCCCCGGGCCTTGCCGATGCCCTCCACCAGCCCGTTCTCAATGGTGATGATGGGGGAGATGCCCAGCAGTCCGCCTACCACAGCGGTGGCGGTGGAGATGCGCCCGCCCATCTTCAGGTACTTCAGGGTGTCTACCACAGCCAGCAGGCGCACCCGGCCCGCCAGCGCCTCCAGGCGGGCGGCAAGCTCTCCCGCAGACAGCCCCTGGTCCCGCAGGGAGGCGGCCACCTCCACCAGCAGACCCAGAGCAAAGGTTACAGTACGGGAGTCCACAATGTGAATTTTGTCCTCGCCGTCCACCATATCCCGGGCGATAAGGGCGCTCTGGCAGGTGCCGGACATAGCCCCGGAGATAAAGATGCCCACAATTTCATCCCCCTGGTCCAGGTATTTCCGGAACAGGGCGGCAAAGACCTCCGGGTTGATCTGAGAGGTGGTGGGCAGGGTCTCCGCCTTGGACAGCCGATCGTAGAACTCCGCGTTGGTGATGTCCACGCCGTCCCGGAAAATCTCCTGGCCGAACTGGACCGAGAGGGGAATGACGTCCACCCCAATGGCCTCCCGGCGCTGGGGAGAGAGATCGCTGGTGCTGTCGGTGATAATACGGATCATTTCAAATACCTCCTGCTGCATGCTGGCAGCATCATACTGTGCGTTTCTGAAAAAACGGCTTTATGCCTCCGCTCCGGCATAGGAGGAGAACATCTTCTCGCGGAAAAACAGGGATACCTGCCCCAGCGCCCTGACAAAGACCTGCGCCTCCTCCTGGGTGAGAAAGCCGAGCAGATTCTCCACCATCTCCTCGTGGAAGCGTTCATGGGCCTGGTTGGCATGGCGGGCCTTCTCCGTGGGAAGGATACGCACGACGCGCTTGTCGTGCTCGTCCCGGCGGCGGATTAAATAGCCCTTTCGCTCCAGCAGCGACACTGCTGTGGTCAGCGTACCCGCAGTTACCCGCTGGGCCGCAGCAATGGCGGTGGCCCGGTTGTCCAGCCCCTGGTCCGCCGCGCGGCAGACCTCTTCAATCAGGTGGAGCTCCCGAAGGGACAGCTCCTTCCGCTCGCTGGAGAGGGCCAGCTCCTCGGTCTTGAGAATATCGTGAAATACCTCAACTAAAAAGCGGTTGAGTTCCTCCCGGTGCTGATCCACGGCGTTCGCCTCCTTTTTATGTTGTTTATGTTGCGGCCATACCCTGCGGATACAGCACACAGCGCTTTATTCAGCAGACATTATATAAAGGGATGGACAAAAAAGTCAAGTATGTTTTGAAAGCCAAATTAAATGCCTGTCATACCCATCTGCCCCGCCGCATAGTCTTTCCCATGAAGGGATGGGATACGGATGAAAAAGGACAGGCACAGCGGAATACAGTGGGGGCGTCTGCTCCGGCGGAGCGCGGCACTGCTGATGGTCACAGCGGCGCTGTGGGCCCTGCTGACGGCGACGGGAGCGGGGGCGGCCGCCGAGGCCTTCAAGGCCATGGGAGAGGACGGCAGCCTGGTTTCCGCCCTGCTGCGGGCGGAGCTGGGAGAGGTGGAAGGGACCGGCGGCCCCTTTGACGCCCTGGACCAGTGGGGCAGGCTGGTGGTGGGCCAGTCTGTTCTGCTGCGGAGCAACGGGGATGCGGTGGCCCGGCAGCTGGCCGGGAATGACAGGGGGGAGACGGAGCGGCCAGAGCAGGAGGACCCGGAGACGCCCGCCCCCACCCCGGAGACAGAGGACCCGGAGGACCCGGCCAACCTGCCCGCCGTCACCACGGCGCCGGATGACATTATCCCCCGCACCCTGGTGCCCACATCGGACAGCGGGTATACCCAGGCCGACGGAGTATATATCTATAACACCACCGGCGTGTCGTTTGACGCCGCCGCCCTGGCGGCTGCGCCGGTGGATATCACCCTGGGGGACCCGTCTCAGCCCCAGATTCTCATTATGCACACCCACGCCACCGAGGCCTACACGCCTGACGGCACGGACGTCTACGTCCAGACCGACAACAGCCGCACGCTGGACAACACCCAGAACATGGTGCGGATTGGAGAGGAGATGAAGGAGGTTTTTGAGGAGATGGGGCTGTCCGTCCTCCACGACGAGACCCCCTACGACTACCCCCAGTACAACGGGGCCTACTCCCGCTCCGGGGCGGGGGTGGAGGCCTATCTGGAGCAGTACCCGTCCATCAAGATTGTGCTGGATGTCCACCGGGACGCCCTCA
Organism: uncultured Pseudoflavonifractor sp.; assembly: GCF_944387805.1. Taxonomy (GTDB): domain Bacteria; phylum Bacillota; class Clostridia; order Oscillospirales; family Oscillospiraceae; genus Pseudoflavonifractor. Next base: position 27,276 of record NZ_CALXGI010000001.1, read on the forward strand.
TCGGAGAGGACGGCACGGTCTACAAACCCCTCACCACAGTGGACGGACAGGACACCGCTCAGGTCATGCTGGTTATGGGCAGTCCCAATGCGGGCGACTACCCGCGCTGGATGGAGAACCTGACCCTGGCAATGAAAATTCAGAAGAGTATGAACACACTCTACCCCACGCTGGCCCGCCCCATCACCATGCGCAGCAGCTCAGTGTACAACCAGGCGCTGACCAATGGTTCTCTGCTGGTGGAGGTGGGCGCCCACGGCAACACCCTTCAGGAGGCCATCCGGGGCGCCCGGCTCTTTGCGCGGGCGGCGGGGCAGGTGCTGCTGGAGCTGGAGGAGTAAGGAGAGGACAAAGGAAAAGCCCGGAGGGTCCCATGACCCTCCGGGCTTTTTGCGCCTGGCGCCGGAAAAACAGGGCCGCCGTCGGCCTCTTTCATATTCTGTGCGTCAGCGCTCATAGGGGGTGATAGCCACCTTGACGCAGCCGTCCAGGTGGTGTTCGAAGATGTCATACCCGCGCATGATGTCGTTGAGGGGCATGGTGTGGGTAATGAGAGGGCGGCAGTTGAGCTTTCCACCCTCGATGAGCTTCATCAGGGCGTCATTGTGGCAGGCGTCCACGCCGCCGGTCTTGAAGGTCAGATTCTTGCCGTACATCAGGTGGAGCGGCAGGCTCTGGGCCTCCTCGTACATGGCGATGAGGGAGACGATGCCGTTGGGGCGGGCTGCCTGCCACGCGGTCTGGAAGGTATCCTTGCCGCCCGCCGCCTCGATGACGGAGTCGGCGCCCCGTCCGCCGGTGAGGCCCTTCACCACGGCATCCAGGTCCTCCTTGCCGGGGTTGACGGTCACGTCGCACCAGCCGTTCCGCTTGGCAAAGTCCAGCCGCTGGCCGATGACGTCCACCGCCACAATACAGGCCGGGCCGAAGAGCCGGGCGCACATCATGGCGGTGCAGCCCACCGGTCCGGCGCCCAGCACTACCACCGTATCGCCGGGCTGAATCTCCGCCAGCTCCGCGCCGAAGTAGCCGCTGGGCAGCACACAGGAGAGCATGATGACATCCTCGTATTCCAGGCTGTCTGGGATGGGGGTCAGGCCGTTGTCGGCAAAGGGCACCCGGACATACTCGGTCTGACAGCCGTCAATGCGGCAGCCCAGTTCCCAGCCGCCCTTTACGCAGTTGTTGACAAAGCCGCGCCTGCAAAACCAGCAGTCGCCGCAGAAGGTCTCCACGTTGGCGGCCACCCGCTGGCCGGGCCGGATTTTTTTGACGGCGCTCCCCACAGCCACCACTTCTCCGGCAAACTCGTGGCCCAGGATCACGTTCTCCCTGGCCCGGGGAACGGCGCCGTTGCGGATATGAAAGTCGCTGGTGCAGATGCTGGACAGGCCCACCTTCACAATGGCGTCGCCGGGGTCCAGCAGAGTGGGGACAGGCCGCTCCTCAAAGCGAAGGTCCCCCTGGCCGTGGTATACCACGGCCATCATGGTCCTGCTCATGTCGTCTCACTCCTCTTTGGCTGGCCGGACACATCTCCGGGGGCTGCATTTTGGGCGATGAGGTCCAGAATGGTCTGCCAGGGCAGCACCTCGGCGCAGTAGTTGACCTGGAGCAGGCTCAGGCCGAAGTCGTGCTCCACCTGGGTGGTGGACTCCACGCAATCCTCCGCTACTATGATGTGGTAGCCCCGCTGGAAGGCCTCGATGGCGGTCTGGGCTACGCAGACGTGGGTGCGCCAGCCGGTGAAGATGATGGTCTCGGTGCCCAGCTTTTTCAGGGTGGCCTGGAGCTTGGTGCCGATAAAGGCGTTGAAGTAGTTCTTTTTCAGCACATAGTCCTCCGGCGCGGGGGTGAGCTGCCCGATGATCTGGGCGCCCCAGGTGCCCTCCAGGCAGTGGTCGGGCCAAATCTCCAGCTCCGGGTCATTCCGGTGGTGGGAGTCCCGGACGTAAATGACCGGAATGCCCATGGACCTGGCCCGCTCCAGCATGGCCCTCAGGGGCTTGATGATGTTGTAGATGCGGCGGCAGGACATGGAGCCTCCGTCCAGAAATTCGTTTTGCAGGTCGGTGCTCACAATGGCGTACCGGCTGCGGTTCTCTGCGGCCCGAACCTTGTCGCCAATGGCGCTCCGGCAGTCATTCTCCCGCAGCACCCGGTCCAATGTGTCCCGGACCCGCTCCAGCTCCCGGATCTGGTCCTCCACATCAAAGAGCTGCCGCTTCAGGTAGCTGCGCAGATCGGTATCCGGGTCGTTGAGGATGGCGTCGATGTCCTCCAGAGAGAATTTTTGCTCCCGGTAGAAGTGAATCTGATGCAGCCGGGCCACATCTTCCTCCGAATAAAGCCGGTATCCGGCCGGCGAACGCTCCGCCGGCCGGATTAAACCGATTTTTTCATAGAAACGAATGCCCTTGACGGTGAGACCGGTCTCGTCAGCCGCTGCCTTGACGGTCAGCATTCGCGGCCGCTCTTCCGCCGTCCGCGATGGCCGCCCGGAGGCGGCAGGACGGGTCATAGCCGATCCAGAATGGTGGCGCTGTCGGTGACGGCGCCGAAGTGGGTCTCAATGTCCCACAGGGAGGACTCCTGCTCCCGGGGGCCGGTGGCCCGGACGCAGTCTCTGGGCACCACCACCTGATAGCCCCGGAAGAAGGCATCATGGCAGGTGGAGCGGACGCAGATGTTGGTCACAACGCCGGTGACCACCACGGTCTTGCGGCCCAGCTCCCGGAGCACCAGGTCCAGGTCGGTCTGGTAGAAGCCGCTGAACCGGCGCTTGGGGATCTGGTAGTCCTCAGGCTGGGGGGCCAGCTCGTCGATGACCTGGGCGCCCCAGGTACCCTCAATGCAGTGGGGGGCCCGTTTGTCAAACTCCTTGTCGTACTTGCCGGCCCGATGGGTATCGTTGATAAAGATGATGGGCAGCTTCTTGGCCCGGAAGGCGGCGATGAGCCGCTGGGTGGGCTCTACGGTCTCCATACCCTCGGGCAGCACCATGGCGCCGCCCTCCTTGCAGAAGTCGTTGACCATGTCCACAATGAGCAGAGCGGGGTCGGTCAGTTCGAAGTTGGAGCCGTCATCCACAAAATGTTCTGCGAAGCCTTTCATAAGTATAAAATCCTTCCTTTCACATGGGATTGAGGTGGAATTAAGTGCGGGTTTTCACACCGCTGCCCATGATGGCGCCCAGCACCGCCTTGACCACAAAGGCCACGATGATGCCGTTGACCACAGGCATGCCGAACGGAATGCGGGTGACGATAAAGCCCAGAATCCAGGCGATAAAGCCGGCGATGTTGATGGTGGGCAGCTCCACCTTGTCGGGGTCGGGGTAGTCCTGCTTATAGGTCACCAGGAAGTCGGCAAAGAAGATGCCGCCCAGCGGGGGCACGGTGGCGGACAGGAAATCGATATAGGAGCCGAAGTAGTTGTAGAAGCCGATGATGGCGAAGATAATGCCGATGACGCCGAAGCCGATGACCAGCCAGGTGCGCTTGGCCTTGGGCACCACGCTGTTGAGGGTCATGGAGCCGGAGTAGACGCAGCCCTGGGCAGTGGACCAGATGTTGAGCACCAGCACCAGGAAGGCGGGGGCCAGCAGGCCCTGCATGGACAGCATGATGGCCACGTCGGGGGTGCCGGTGACCACGGAGCCGATGGCGCCGGAGAGGAGCATAAAGGTGTTGCCCAGCATCAGGGTAATAATCATGACGATAATGGCGGAGCGGATGCTCTTGGAGAAGCGCATGATGTCGGGAGTGAACATGACGGCGCCCACCGCGTAGGAGCCCACGCCCAGGCCCACGGCGTAGCTGTAATCAATGGGCTCTGCAGGGACAATGCTGTTCATGTCGGCAATGCCGCCGGCGTCGTTGACTGCAATGACCATGGAGATGATGCCGAAGATAATGATGAGGGGCACGGCAATGTTGCTCAGCCAGGTCATCCACTTCATACCCCGCATGGCGGTAAAGGTCATGCCGATGCCGCCCAGGATGGCCACGGGAATGATGGGGATTATGGGGAAGAGGGTATTGGTGGTCTGGCCGATGAGGTAGGCGTCAATGGAGAACCAGCCGATAGTGGTGACCACCACAATGGCCACAGGGACGTAGGTGCCCGCCTTGCCGAAGGAATACTTGCTCAGCAGGCCGGTGCTCATGCCGGTCTTGGCCGAGATAACGCCCATGGCGCAGGCCAGCACCGCAAGAATTACGCTGCTCAGCAGCGTGGCGGTGACGGTGTCGGTAAACGTCAGGCCCACGCCCATGCTGCCGCCGGCCTGCATGCTGGTGACCACGAACACATAGCCCAGGGAGACGGTCAGCAGGCTCAGGGCCGACCTCCGGGCCGATTTGGGAACGCGCTGGTTACTGTACTCGTCGCTGTTGGCCGCTTCCGTGTTAACCGCTGCTTTGGTCTCTTTCACAATACACATCCCTTTCTCAAATAGAATTCGGACAGCCGATCCTCACGCCGGACGCCGTGTTTCGCCGCCCCTGCCACACACTCGGGGCGGTATTGTGAGACGGGACAGCACCCGCCTCCGCCCGCCGCAGCGAACCTCTGTTCAACTCCAACTATAAACCATCCTCTTAGGGGAATGTCAAGGGAATTTTGTATAAAATAAATTTAAAACAGAGGGAAAACTTTTTGATTTGCGGCGTTTTGCACATAAAAGGAAAGGAAAGAGAAAGAAAAACGGGGGCGCGGCCCCAATATGATGTTTTTTTCACAAAGGAGTATACAAAAAGCCGCCCTTCCGCGCCTGATTCAGGCGCGGAAGGGCGGAAGCACAGAAAAGGGGGAGGCTCAGGCGCCATAGACAATGGTCACCGCGTGGCGGCAGGCCTCAATTTCGGCCGTCTGGGGCGCGCCGCCGTACTCCCCGTCCAGGGTCCAGGGAGTCTCCTCGGCACAGGTGATCTTCAGCCGGGAGGTGTGGAAGCCCATCACGCCTGCGGCCTCGTCGGTGGTCTGCTTCATCAGGGCGGCGATGGCCCCCTGGAGCTCCATGGGGTTCCGGGGGGTGCGCACCAGTATCACCTCAAGCAGCCCGTCGTCCAGGGCCACCGAGTCGGCGGGAAGGCCCAGCATGCCGCCCACGCAGACGGTGTTGCTCACCATGCCGAAGATGAACTCCTCCTCCAGCACGCCGCCGTCATACTCTACCTTGGCCTGGTAGCCCTTCAGATTGCCCAGCCGGGAGATGCCCTCCAGCACATAGGCCAGGTGGCCGAACATGTTCTTCACCTGCTGGGGCGTGTCGTAGGCCACGTCCGTGAAGGCGCCGAAAGCGGCCACATAGACAAAGTAACGCTCGTTGAACCGGCCGATGTCCACCGGCCGGGGCACGCCCTCCGCCGCCACGGCGGCCATGGCCTCATACCCCTTGGGCAGCTTCAGATTGCGGGAATAGTCGTTGGTGGTGCCCGCGGGAATATATCCCAGCTCAGGCCGGCGGCTGACTTCCATCAGGCCGGTGACTACCTCGTGGAGGGTGCCGTCGCCGCCGCAGCAGACCAGCCGGTCAAACCCGCTGCCCAGCCAGGCGGCGGTGTAGGTGGCGTCCGACTTGCCCTGGGTGGGCCGGACGGTTACCAGCCATCCTGCCTTGGTGAAGATGTCCAGCACATCGGCCAGCTTGGCGCGGATCTGCCCCTTGCCGGCGTGGGGGTTGTAGATAAAGAGCAGTTTCTTCATAATTCCTCCGAGCAGATAAACTTGGCGGACCCTCCGGCTTTGAGGCGGAGGGGGAGCAAAAAAGAGAGTAAAAGCAGCGGCGGTCCGCAGGGGCCGCCGCATATATGGGAGTGATTTGGAATGGGCAGAGCCGCGTTCCGGACGGATGGAGCCGCCGCCCGAAAACTTAATGGTCTCATTATACCGTATCCTATGGGAAATGCAATCGGGCTTTGCCCAGGACGGAAAAATTGTAAACCTGTTCTTGCCTTTTTTCACAAAAAGCACTAAACTATTACTTTAACAATCTGTTGTGTGCAAGTGACAAGTAAGCAGAGGAGGAGTTTCCATGAACCGCAAGGCGCTTGCCGCCGCCTTTCCCGTCACAGTGCCGGTGCTGATGGGCTATCTCTCCATCGGCATTGCCTTCGGACTGATGCTGGAGCGGGCGGGCTACAACTTTATCTGGGCGTTTTTTATGAGCCTGACCATCTATGCCGGGTCGGGCCAGTATCTGGGGGTAGAGCTGCTGGCTACTGCCGCCGGACTGGGCACTGTGGCGGTGATGACCCTGCTCATCAATTTCCGCCATCTGGTGTACGGGCTGTCCATGCTGGAGAAGTTCAGGGGCATGGGCTGGCGGAAGTTCTATATGATCTTTTCCCTCACCGATGAGACTTATGCCCTGCTGGCCGGCGCCGCCGTGCCCGTGGGCGTGCGCCCCAGGGACTTTTACTTTGCTGTGGCAATTCTGGACCAGCTGTACTGGATTGCCGGGTCGGTCATCGGCGGCGTGGCCGGCGGCCTGCTGTCCCTGGATATCACCGGCATCGACTTTGCCATGACCGCCTTGTTTGTGGTCATTGCCGTGGATCAGTGGAAGTCGGCCAAGGAGCACCTGCCCGCCTTTCTGGGCGCGGGCTGTACCCTGCTCTTTCTCATCCTGGTGGGAGAGGAACAGATGCTGCTCCCTGCTCTGGGCGCCATTGTGGCGGCCCTGCTCCTTCTCCGGCCCCGGCTGGACAGGCAGGACGCCGAAGGAAAGGAGGCGGACACATGACCAGCGCAATGCACGCCGTGCTGGCCATCGCGGTGATGGCTGTGGTCACCTTTCTCACCCGGGCGCTGCCCTTCCTGCTCTTTGACCGGGGCGGCAATCCCCCCAAGCTGGTGCTCTATCTGGGCCGGGTGCTGCCCCCCGCCATCATTGCCATGCTCATTGTCTACTGCCTGCGGGGCCTGCGCGGCGCCAGCCTGTTCACCCCCGCCGGATGGCTGCCCCAGGTCATCGCTGTGGCGGCGGTTATCCTGCTCCACCTGTGGAAGCACAACAACCTGCTGTCCATCTTTGGCGGCACAATCCTGTATATGGTGCTGGTGCAGGTCGTATTCGCATAAAAAAGGCGCTGCCGATGCCGGCAGCGCTTTTTTGCGCCTTTAGGAGAGCAGGCTGGCCATGACCGCCACCAACGGCAGGGTGATGACCGACAGCAGAGTGGACAACGTAACCATCTGGGCGGCGGAGCCCACGTCCCGGTTGTACTGCTGAGCCAGGATGCCGCTGGTGCCTGCGGTGGGGGTGCCGGCCAGAATGACCATAGAGCAGTACACCAGAGCGGGCAGGCGGAAGGGCAGGAGCAGCAGGGCGGTAATCAGAGGGATGACAATGAGCTTGAAGATGGAAGAGACATACAGGTCGGGGCGGCGGAAGGTGCGGCCCAGGTCGGTGGAGGCCATTTGGCCGCCGATGACCACCATGGCCAGCGGGGTGTTCAGGTCGCCCAGAAAATCCACCGCGTTGCCCACCATGGAGGGCAGCCGCATCCCGCTGAGAAACAGCGCCAACCCCACAGCCAGACCGATGGTCCCCGGGTTGATAAGGGCCTGGCGGACGGATATTTTCTTCTGCCCGCCCACCAGGATCACTCCGTGGGTCCACTGGAAGAGGTTGAAGGTGATGGTGGCCACCACGGCGAAGATAACCGCCTCCTCCCCCAGTACAGCCTGGAGCAGAGGCATGCCCATAAAGCCGTTGTTGGCGTACACGGTGCCAAACCGGAGCACCAGCCGGGTATCCTCCGGACTGGAGCGGAAGAGCAGGGGCAGCAGGGAACAGAACACCACATAGTAGGCCGCAGTGATGAGGAACATAACGCCGATGTTCCGAAGAAGGCCGGGGTCGGGGTCGATCTGCATGGAGCTGATAATGACGCAGGGGATGGCCACATAGAGCAGCAGGTTGGACAGCTGCCCCAGGGTTCCAGGGGAGAGCCGCCCCAGCTTGGCCATGACAAAGCCCACCCCCATCAGTAGAAAGAGGGTGACCACCTGTCCCGCTACCACCAGCAGATTGTTGAAGATATCCCACATACCAGGAACCTCACATCCATACAGAATTTCCTTTTCAAGGGAAAGACGCTAAATATTATTATAATCCGCCCGGACTGCGGATGCAAGGGCGCCGGGCTGCCCCTTAGAAAGGGGCAGGACAAAAAGAGCGGGCGGGGAAGGTTCCCCGCCCGCTCAGATTGGGAAAGACAGATGGAGTTAGCCGGCGTCGGCGGCGGTGTCAACCGTGAGGATGAGCACGCCGTCAGACTGGACGGCCTGGATGCCCAGCAGGGTGCTGACGGCATCCGCAGAGACATAGTAGTTGCCCTGGTATACCTGGGCGGTCACCTCTACCGGCTGGCCGTCCACCAGGACGGTGATGGCGCCGGAGGCCTCAAAGGCGGGGATGGTGACGGCGGGCAGGGGATCGGCGGTATAGGCGGCGCCGGTGGTGATGATCACCTGGCCGTCAATCCACTCCACATTAAACTGCTTGCCGGTGCCGTTGAGGGCAGAGGCCAGATCCCGCAGGCGGTAGAAGCCGTCCAGAGCGGCGGCGGCCTTGGGGGCGCCGTCCACCAGCACGGGGGCGTTGTCCTTGGCCTGCGCCACCAGGGCGTCATAATCGGCCAGGTTGTAGCTCGCGCTGTAAGGAGTGGGCAGCAGGCCGGCGTTGATGTAGCCGATGAGCTCGGCGCGGCGCGGGTCGTCCTCGTTCAGATCCACGCCCACGATTTTCCAGTTGTTGTCAACGGTGGGAGCCACGGGGGAATGCTCGGCAAAATAGGCCACAATCATGTCCCGGATGGAGTTGGAGGACTCCCACTCCTTGGTGGCGGACACGATGCCCTGGGCCTTCAGAGCGGAGGAGTAGCGGTAATTGTTCACTGCCAGGGTGAGGGTCTGGTCATCCTTCAGGGGCTCGCCCTTGAACATAACGTTCTTGATGCGCTCACCCTTGGGCTGGGACAGGTCGATCTCATAGTCCACACCGGCGAACATATCATAGAGATAGTCGGGGTACTCGGGGTCGAAGGAGATGTTGATGTCGCCCTCCTTCCACTGGTTGTAGCACTCAGCGGACCACTCCATATAGGCCTTCAATTCGGCGCCGGTGACCTGGACCCGATAGAGGGTATTGTCGAACTTATAGATGTCGAAGATGTTGCCGTAGTTGATGTCCCCGGCGGGCAGATCGCTGGTGTTCTTGAACAGGGCTGCGGCGGACACATCGGCCCCCGAGTTCTCCAGCTGGACCTGGTTGATGAGGTCCATGACGGCGGTGTCCTCCAGCCTGCCCTGGGGCAGACCGGCGATCTCGTTGTCCGGCTGGAATTTGGCGGTGGTGGTGCCCAGGGGAGGCAGGGGCTCGCCGCTCTCGTCGGTGCCGCCGGCAATGTAGTCAATGGTCTTCTGATGGGCCTCGGCCACCAGGGGAATGTCCCGGATCTCCTGGCTGGGGGCAACATCCGTCATGTCCACGATCTCCACGGTGGCGTCGACCACATTCTTGTCGGCATCCAGGGTGAGATCGAAGCGGGCGATGTCCCGGCCGCCGTTGCGCACGCCGCCGATGACCACATTGCCCTGCTTCTCGTTGACCACCACATGGTTATGGGCCACCTGAAGCACGTCGATCTCCGGATTATCGTCCAGAATCTTCTGGGCGGAATCGGAGCCGCCCTCCTCGTCAAACTCTGCGTACATGCCCATGTGAGCGGAGACCACGATGACGTCGGCCTTGTCGCCGATCTCGTCGATGGCCTTGTCCACGGCCACGCTGGCGGCCTCATAGACGGCGTCGTCGATGCCCTCCTTGCCGCCGTCCCAGATGGGCACATCAGGGGTGACCACGCCGATGACGGCCACCTTGACGCCGCCCCGCTCCACAATGGTCCAGCCGGCGCCGGTAACCGGCTGGCCGGCGGCGTCGGTGACGTTGGCGGCCAGCACCGGGAAGTCGGCCTGGCTCAGGATGGCCTGCATGATGGGAATGCCCCAGTTGAACTCGTGGTTGCCCACGGTCATGGCGTCATAGCCCATGTAGTTCATGGCGGCGATGACGGGATGGGGCTCCTCGGGCGTCTTGTTATAGAGGTCGTCGGTCATAATGGTGCCCTGAATGTCGTCGCCGGCGTCAATCAGGATGGTGTTGGGATTCTCCGCCCGCACCTGCTGGATATAGGTGTAGAGGCGGGCCATGCCGTTGTTGGTGCTCTCGGCATTGTCCTCATAGGAGTAGCCCCAGATATTGCCATGCATATCCGAGGTGCCCAGAATGGTGATGTGGGTCTCGCCGGCGCCGGCGGCCAGGGCCGCGGGGACCAGGGAGACCAGCATGGCCGCGGCCAGCAGGCCTGCCAGCAGGGTGCGGACGCCGCTTTTTCTCTGTCTCATGTTCATCGCTCCTTCTGTCCGTTTTTTCAGGTTCCGGGACCTGAGATACCTCTATTGTAGATGTTTTGCATGAAATCTTCAATAGACATCTGAACAATCGTACATAAAATTTCCGGCAGGGGCGCTGCGGAATGCAGTACCCCTGCCGGACAGGGCGGGCACAAAACGCGGGGATGCAGAGGCGAACTCAGCGCTTTAAAATGATCAGAACAAGGTCAATCAAAATGAGGCAGGCAGAGGCCGCTATCATGAAAGACCAGAAAGCGAAATTATAATTCAGCTCGCGCAGGCCGGCAATGATAACAAATGTAGGGCCTATAATGGTCAGGATTCGCTTAATTGTCAGATCCCTGTCCCGCTTGCGGGCCTTCCACGCCTGCCAGAACTCAGACATAGTTTTCATAGGCAAGCTCCCTCTGCCTCTCATAATCCTCAAAGATATTTTCCGGAATCGTAAAGGTTGTGCCGGCTTCAAGCAGTGTTGGCTGATCCAAACTTCCGACCTTTGCCCAACCTTCATATGTCATGGTTTTTCCGCCGCTATAATAGGGGCCGCCTCCATTGATGAGCACGTATCTCCAATAGACTGCGCTCCCGGTATACTCCAGAAGCTCACTATTACTGGTTATTATAGAGACTCCGCCGAAAATAGCGGACAATATACCAAATGTCATTGCAGTGCTGGGATTAAACGCTAATATAGTAGCAAGAAAAGACGCTACGCTTGTTCCTGACGAAACTTCATGCAGTCTTGTACGATTCATTTCATAGCTCAGATTTTCTTTATAGTTATATTCAATGCCACCAATAATTTGAGAAACCAGACCGGTCCAGTTATAATTTGTATGCTGCGGCCCGTGGATATCTTCTAGCTGGTCCATCAGCGAACGGTACACGTCTGTATCCTCGGCCATCGGCGTAATTGCGGGAGCTTCGCGCACCGTAATATCCACCAGCGTGCTTTCGTCCCTGTGCTCCAAACAGTACTCTTTCAGAGAGGCGCGAAATTCATTGCCTTTAAATGTCTGCATATCACTTCCGGTTAAGGTATCGAGGCTAAGCTCATCCTTTGTCAGCCACAGGGAATGGGCAGGTTCTCCTATGTCTGCCCATACAACCTCTATCGCACCTGTGTCGAATAATGTAATTCCGTAGATTGTCTCGCCATTGGAGTAAAACTCCGTTGACTGTGTATCAGTAAAATAGCTGTCGATGAGGGTATATCCATTCTCTTCCCAGGTATAGCGTTCTGAAAGGGTGGATGTTGAGGACGCCGCGGATACGACAGAAAAACAAGGGAGGATGAAACTCAGGATAAGAAGCATGGAAAGCAGCTTTTTTTCATAAAATAACCTCTTTACTATTAAAGACAGAAAACAGGCTTATGAATCGTGATGTCAAAAAAGCAATGCACATAAGCCGTTCTTTTTTCAAAACGGCTTATGTGCATCAAAAATAAATTTATTATGACCTTTCCAGTAAGGAAAGCGGCAGAAAAAATTCCTGTCTTCCTTGGGAGAGCTATCGCACAATTTGATACCCATATAAAATCTCCACTTAATAAAACGACAGCGACAGGCTTCCACTATTCTTGTTATTATTATATATAGTAAAAAATAGAATGTCAACAATTTTTATGAATATTCCTGCGGTATTCCGTCTCAATGTGGCCTCCGCCGTATTTTCATTGACAAAGACCCGGCAGACTCGCTATACTGAGTTCGATTATGGAAAAGAGAAAGGAAGAATCGTTTTGTCCTCCAAGCGTCAAGGCAGGCGGGGCTATCTCCGCATTTTTGCCTCCTACTACCGCCCCCACTGGAAGCTCTTTGCCCTGGACATGGTGTGCGCCCTGTTCATCTGCATTGTAGACCTGGCCTTCCCCTACTTCTCCCGGCTGGCCATGAAGGACCTGCTGCCGGAGAAGCTGTTTGTCACCTTCTTCACCGTTATGGCTGTGCTGGCGGCGGCCTATGTGCTCAAGGGCGTGTTCTACTATATTGTCACCTACTGGGGCCACCTGCTGGGGGTGCGGATGGAGGCGGACATCCGCCGGGACCTGTTCGCCCACATGCAGGACCTGTCCTTCTCCTTCTATGACAAAAACCGCACCGGCCAGCTCATGAGCCGTGTTACCGGCGACCTCTTTGAGATCACCGAGCTGGCCCACCACGGCCCCGAGGACCTGTTCATCTCCACCGTCACGCTGGTGGGCGCGTTCATTATCATGCTCACCATCCGGTGGGAGCTGGCCCTCATTGTGTTTGCGGTGGTGCCCCTCTTCGCCCTGTTCACCATCTTCCAGCGCAAGCGGATGATGCGCTGCTCCACCGAGGTAAAGCAGCGCCTGGCGGGCATCAACGGGGAGGTGGAGTCCTCCATCTCCGGCATGCGCACCGCCAAGGCCTTTGCCAACGAGGCCGCCGAGAGCGCCAAGTTCGCCGCCGCCAACGACCAGTTCCGCAACGCCAAGCGGGGCTACTACAAGGCCATGGCCACCTACCAGTCCGGCCTGGAGCTGGCCATGGGCATGATGAGCGTGCTGGTCATCGCCTTCGGCGGCATGCTCATCATGCAGGGCAAGATGGACCTGGCCGACCTGACCGCCTTCTCCCTCTACGTCACCACCTTTATCACCCCCATCCGCAAGCTCTCCGCCTTTGTGGAGCAGTTTATGCAGGGCATGGCGGGCTTCAAGCGGTTCGTGGAGCTGATGGAGGTGGAGCCTGAAATTCAGGACGCCCCGGACGCTGTGGCTCTGACAGACGTAAAGGGCGATATTCTGGTGGACGACGTGACCTTCCGGTACGAGTCCTCCGCCGAGGATGTGCTCTCCCATGTGACCCTCCACGTCCGCCCCGGCGAGACGGTGGCGGTGGTGGGGCCCTCCGGCGGCGGCAAGTCCACCCTGTGCCAACTCATCCCCCGGTTCTACGACGTGACCGAAGGCCGCATCCTGGTGGACGGCCACGATGTGCGCACCCTGAAGCAGCACTCCCTGCGGGAGAATATCGGGATTGTCCAGCAGGATGTGTTCCTCTTCGCAGGCACTATCTACGACAACATCCGATATGGCCGCCCCGACGCCACCAACGCCGAGATCGTAGCGGCGGCCAAGCTGGCGGAGATCTACGACGACATCATGGACATGCCCGACGGCTTCCAGACCCAGGTGGGCGAGCGGGGCGTCATGCTCTCCGGCGGCCAGAAGCAGCGGGTGTCCATCGCCCGCATTTTTCTGAAAAACCCGCCCATCCTCATTCTGGACGAGGCCACCTCTGCCCTGGACTCCGTTACGGAGGAGCACATTCAGTCTGCCTTTGACACTCTGGCGGAGGGCCGCACTACCCTCATCATCGCCCACCGGCTGTCCACCATCCGCTCCGCCTCCCGCATTATCGTCATCGACGGCGCGGGCATCCGGGAGGAGGGAACCCACCAGGAGCTGCTGGCTGCCGGCGGGGAGTACGCCCGGCTGTGGAACGCCCAGAAGGGTGGACAGACAGCCTGACTTTTCCACCACGGAGGTGTTTTTGTGCATAAATTCAGACGTTTTACCCTGATTGCCCTGGTACTTGCCCTGCTTCTGCTGTCCGGCTGCGGAAGAGAAACGGCCGCTGCCGGCGGCTTTGCCGGTGTGGGCGGCCGGGCACGGGAGCTGACAGAGGAGGAGACCGCCGCCGCCCGGGAGAGGGTGGAGGCCCAGCTGGGCCTGCTGGCCGGTCAGGTGACGGAGGAGGAGTTTGACGCCTGCCTGGATCTGATGGAGCAGCTCTGGCCGCTCCGGCAGGAGCGGCTGGACAAGGATAAGTGGGAGAAATCCACCCAGGAGCAGCGGCTTGTGGACAAGCTCAACGGTCTCTACGAGGAATACACCGTCCGCTATATTGGCGACGGCGGCACATGGGGGTACGGCTACCCGGAGGAGCGGACCCTGGCCGTCTTTGACATTACGTCCAGCGGGGCGATTGTCCGCAGCCAGACGCAGCCCAGCCAGGACTCCGGCCGGGAGGAGTACACCGAGGCTGACTTCCAGCTCCTCTGGGACCAGATGACCGCTATGCTTCCGGAAGACGCCTGGGAGGATTTCGTCCGTTTTACTGTGTTCACCGACGGGGAAAACGAGACCCTGGCCTATGTCCGGCAGGCGGACAACACGGGGGAGAAGTGGGAGATCGCTGTGGACCCGGCGGACGCCGGGGACGGGCAGATGTTTGTGGAGACTGTGCTCCACGAGTACAGCCACTATCTGACGCTCAATGACGGACAGGTGAAGTACACCACCCGGCAGACCGCCTCTACTTATAACGAGCTGGGCATGGTATGCCGGGAGGGATCTTACCTGGACGATTTCTACCAGCGGTTCTGGACCGGCTATCTGGACGACCGCCTGTCCGACATGGATACTTACAACTTCTTCCTCCGCCACGAGGACGATTTTGTCACTGACTATGCCTCCAGCAGCCCTTCGGAGGACATTGCTGAGAGCTTTACCTACTTTGTCCTCCAGGACAAGCCGCGGGAAGGGGATGCGGTGTGGGAGCAGAAGCTGAATTTCTTCTTTGCCTATCCCGAGATGGTGTCCCTCCGCTCGGATATCCGTACCTGCCTGGGCCTATCCTGAACGCAACTGTCCCCCGGGCTCTGCCTTATGCAGAGCCCGGGGGACAGTTTTGCCTGTTTTAATACCGGTTCACCCAGCCCGAAATGAGCAGAGTGGGCACCAGCCACATGACCATGAAAATCAGCAGGTTGGCGGGAGAGAGGGAGACATAGGACTCCACAAAGGTGAGGTAAAAGGCCAGCAGCACGCCGACGGCAGAGCCCACAGAGGCCAGGGCGGCGCTGCCCTGTACCGCCTGCCGCAGCCTGCGGCCGCCCACCACCGCCTCGGAGAAGGGGCCCAGCCCCTCCCGGCAGAGGACGGCGCACAGGGTGTCGCTGTGTTCCTGGTCCGGATCGGACAGCTCGGTCCGCCGGGCCATCTCGGGAAATTCCATTTTCTCCACCGGCAGCTTGAACCGCTGGCGGAGCATGGCGGGAATCAGGTTGAAGTCCCGGGTACACAGCACCGGGCCGATTTTGTTGCGGATGAGGGCGGTGAGGGCAGGGCGCACCGCGCCGTGGAGACTGTAGTTCAGGGCGAAGAGTCCGGCCAGCTCCCCGTCAATGGCGCAGAACACTGCGTTCTTCACGTTGAGCCCCTGGGGCAGGGCCACCTCCATCAGGTGCATGAAGGCAGCCGAGCCCACCAGAATCTGCTCCCCCCGGATGTCTGCGGCCAGGCCGCCCTCACACCGCTCAAAGGCGGAGCAGCGGCGGTAGATGGCCCCCTGGGAGCGGAGCAGGTCGTGGAAAATCTTGTCCAGGCCGCTGCCTGAGTCCCGGATGAGGGTGGCGGTTACTGCCACCACCTTCTCCACCGAGAAGTTGCCGAAAATTTTGATGCCGTTGAGGGCCACCGAGCCGGGGGGAAAGAGATCGGTATCGGTGAGGAGAATGCCCGCACCGGCGCCTCCGGCTACCCCGTCCCAGCCGGCGATGGCGGCGCCCACGCCGGACAGACGGCGGCACAGGCTGTTCCACGGCATGCCGAAGCACAGGGCCGCCGAGAAGGAGGCTGCCGCGGTGAGAGTGGCGGACAGGCACCAGAGAATCAGCTCCGGCCGCTGCCGGCCGAGAGAGGAGAGAATGGAGAAGAGAAACGCGGCGATAAACAGCAGAGGCGCGGTGACCCGGAAGACCCGCTGGGCCCCGTCGGCGCCCTGGATCTGGCTGCCGAAGCCCGCCGGGTCTCCCGACCACTTGGTGTAGGCCTCCCGGCCGTTCCACTTACCCGGGTCCAGGGTAACCAGATAGGGCTCGTGGGCTGAGGCGGCGGTGCGGCAGGCGTTGCGCTGCCCCTGCCGCTTGAGGACAGCGCCCCACATGGTCAGGCCCAGAGCCAGAGCGGACACAGCACAGTAGGGCAGCTGCCCCGCCCGGCCGCCCAGGGAGATCATGGTGAGTGCGTCGGCCAGAGTTGCGATACAGGAGAAGGACACCAGAGTGTCCATGCCCATCTGAAGCCGCAGCAGGTGGAACAATCCCCGCAGCAGCACGTCAATGCCCAGCAGCATAACTACCCCCAGCATGCCCGCCAGGGTGTACACCTGGAGCTCATAGGAGCTGGACAGCATGCCGGGCAGGGGCATGCCGAAGAAGGGCGCCAGGGTGAGATAGATCAGAGGCAGGGACAGCAGCAGTACCATGGCGGTGCGCATCCGCAGAAACTTGAGTCCCCGGCCGTACCGCTTGAACAGCTCCGCCGGGGGAATGTCGGGGGCGGGCGGGATGACGCGCCGGGGCGGGCGGATGCGGAAGGGGGGGCGCTCCTCCTCCCGGTCCACGCCGGGGAGATACTGCTCCGCGCGGCGGACCTCCTCGTCGTCCTCGATCCCCTCCTCCTCAAACATGTGGTCGGCATACTCGTCGGCCTTCCGGCGCAGGGCGTCCAGCTTGGCGGTAAAAAAGGACTTCTCCTCCCCGCCCTGGACGCCGTCTCCGACCTCAGACGCATGGGCGGAGCGGTCCTCCTGCGGGGCCGCCTCCGGTTCTTCCGGCTCATCAATCCCGCCCGGCGCCTCTTTCCCCCGGGGGGAGGGGGCGGCGGGCCCACCGCCCTTGTCCTCCCCGGGCGGCGGGGCGGGGCGGACCTTTTTGCCGGGAAAGCGCACCACATTGTCGCCCGTCCCCTTCCGCCTGCCTGCCCGATGCTCCGGAGGCAGGTCCTGCTGGGGAATGACGGGCAGGGGGATGGTGTCGTCGTCCAGGCCGCTCTCACGGCGGTCTCGGTATTCGGCCAGAATCTCCTCCAGGGTGAATTCCGGCGTAGGCTCGCCGTGTGTATTCAGTTCGTCATCCCGATCCTTCGGCATAGGGCCTTCGTCCTCTTTCTGGGGTGTGGTTGGGGGTTACAGCCCCCGCTGGCGCACGGCCTCGTACAGCAGGATGGCCGCTGCGGCGCTGGCGTTGAGGGAATTGAGCTTCCCCTTCATGGGAATGCTGACCTTAAAGTCGCACTGCTGAGACACCAGACGGCCCATGCCGTCTCCCTCGCTGCCGATGACAATGGCGGCGGGGCCCTTCAGGTCGGCGTCATAGAGGCTGGTGGATCCGTCTGCGGCGGTGCCGAAGATCCACAGCCCCTCGTCCTTCAGCTCCTTGAGCAGGGCGGTCAGATTGGGCACCCGGGCCACCGGCACGTAGGACACCGCCCCCGCCGAGGTCTTGGCCACCACGGCGGTGAGGCCGGCGGAGCGGCGCTTGGGGATAATGACGCCGTGGGCGCCGGCGCACTCGGCGGTGCGGATAACCGCGCCCAGATTGTGGGGGTCGCTCAGCTCGTCGCACACCACGATGAGAGGAGGCTCCCCTTTTTCCCGGGCGGCGTTGAGAATGTCGTCCACAGTGGCATATTCCCGCACGGCGGCCATGGCGATGACCCCCTGGTGGGCGTGGGTGCGGCTCATGCCGTCCAGCTTCCGCCGGTCGGCCTCCACCACCACTACGCCCTTTTCACGAGCCGTGGAGGCGATATGGCCCAGGGTGGCGTCGGTTTCGCCTCTGGCCAGAAAAATTTTGTCAATCGGCGTGCCCGCCCGGAGGGCCTCAATAACCGCGTTGCGGCCCTCAATCATGCCGTCGGCCTCGGCCTCCGGCTCTCTTCTGCGGTTTTTCTGCTCTCGCATGGCATGTCCAGCCTTTCTGTTCAGTCCATAGATAAAAACAGTATAGCACATTCCTCTAGGGAGAAAAAGATAAAAATCCCCGCCGGGCGAAAAAACTGTCCGGGAGAGGGCAAGAAAATTCCGCTGTACCCCTCGCACTTCATAGAAAGTTTACAGCTTTCCGCCGGGGGCTTCCTTGTAATTCATAGTTGTCTGTGGTAAAATGACAGACAGTTTCTAATAAGAAATATCCTGATTTTCCGGCCTTTACCGGCTCAGGATTCTGAGAACAAGGAGGGCAAAGTGTTGAAGCCCGATAACCAGAAACGCAACAACCAAAATGGCGGCGGCCCCAACAACAAGAAAAATCTTGTGGGGCTCATCTCCATCATCCTGTGGGCGCTGATTCTGACGCTGCTGCTCCAGTCCGCCTTCTCCCTCTTCGAGGGATCCGACCATGTGGAGATTCCCTACTCCACCTTCCGGGAGTGGGTGCGGCAGGACTATGTGGAGCGCGTGGACGTCCAGAGCAACCAGCTGGTCATCGACCTGAAGGACGGCTTGGGCGCGGTCCAGAAGACCAAGGACGGGGATGTGACGGTCATTGACCTGACCACCGGGGAGACCCCGGCGGAGGACTGGACGCCCCCCCAGCCCGACGAGAGCCAGAGCGGCGGCAGCCAGCTGACCCAGCAGGTGGGCGGGCTGGCATTGCTGACCCAGCAGACCGGCGCCTACACCTCAGCGGTCACTGCGCCTCCCTTCAATGACCTCTCCATCATCGACCTGCTGGACGAGCACAACGTGGAGTACGGCACCGCCGTGGTCAGCAGCAGCACCGTCATCCTCAGCGCCCTGGTGCAGATGGTCCTGCCCTTCATTATCATGGTGGTGGCCATGGTGTTCCTGTTCCGCTTCATGTCCAGCAAGATGGGCGGCGGCGGACTGGGCGGCGTGGGCAAGGCCAACGCCAAGGTGTACGTGGAGAAAAAGACCGGCGTCACCTTCAAGGATGTGGCCGGTCAGGACGAGGCCAAGGAGAGCCTGGTGGAGATCATCGACTTCCTCCACAACCCCCAGAAATACACCGAAATCGGCGCCAAACTGCCCAAGGGCGCATTGCTGGTGGGCCCTCCGGGCACCGGCAAGACCCTGCTGGCCAAGGCCGTGGCAGGCGAGGCCAACGTGCCCTTCTTTTCCATCTCCGGCTCCGATTTCGTGGAGATGTACGTGGGCGTGGGCGCCAGCCGCGTCCGGGACCTGTTCAAGGAGGCCAGCAAAATGGCCCCCTGCATCGTGTTCATCGACGAAATCGACACCATCGGCAAGAGCCGCAACGACCGCTTCTCCGGCGGCAACGACGAGCGGGAGCAGACCCTCAACCAGCTGCTGGCCGAGATGGACGGCTTTGACCCCACCAAGGGCATCATCCTCCTGGCCGCCACCAACCGGCCCGAGGTGCTGGATCAGGCCCTGCTCCGGCCCGGCCGGTTCGACCGCCGGATCATCGTGGACCGGCCCAACCTGGCCGGCCGTCTGGCCACCCTCCAGGTCCATACCCGCAACATCCGCCTCAGCGACGACGTGGACCTGAAGAAGATCGCCATCGCCACCGCGGGCACCGTGGGCGCCGACCTGGCCAACCTGGTCAACGAGGCCGCCCTCCGGGCCGTACGCATGGGCCGCAAGGCCGTCAACCAGCAGGACCTGCTCACCGCCTTCGAGCTGGTCATCGCCGGCACCGAGAAAAAGGGCAGCGTGCTCACCGAGTTCGAGAAAAAGCTGGTGGCCTACCACGAGGTGGGCCACGCCATGGTGGCCTACAAGCAGAAGAACTCCGAGCCGGTGCAGAAGATCACCATTGTGCCCCATACCCAGGGCGCCCTGGGCTACACTCTCCTCATGCCCGAGGAGGATAAGACCGAGCTGCGCACCAAGGACGAGCTGCTGGCAAAGATTACCGTGTCCATGGGCGGCCGCGCCGCCGAGCAGGTGGTGCTGAACACCATGACCAACGGCGCGTCCCAGGACATCCAGGACGCCACCAGCGTGGCCCGCAGCATGGTCACCCTCTACGGTATGAGCGACCGCTTCGGCATGATGGGCCTGGCCTCCCGCCGCAGCCAGTATCTGGACGGAGGGTACGGCATGGACTGCGCTCAGAACACCGCCGCTGATGTGGACACCGCCGTCCACGACATTCTGGAGACGTGCTACCGCCAGGCCGTCCAGGTCATCCAGGATAACCGGGAGGACATGGACAAGGTGGTGGCTTACCTGCTGGAGAAGGAGACCATCACCGGCGCGGAGATGATCGCCATTCTGGAGGGCCGGGACCCGTCCCAGGCGGACAACTACGCCGCCATGCTGGAGCGGGAGGAGGCCCGCCAGGCCGCCAAGGCGGTCAAGACCCCCGACGTAATCCCTATGCCCGGGGATACGAAAGATAACTCCGCCGGGAACGGCGAGATTCCCCCCGAGGGCAAGCCCCGCTCCGACGGCGGCGGAGAGCTGCCCCACTGATACCGCATGCTTCAGAGGCCGGGCCGGTTGGCCCGGCCTCTGCCTGTTTCTCCCTTCTTCGCAGATTCCCTGTTTACCTTCCCACCCTTTTCATGTACAATATAAGGTGCCGATTGGACGAGCTTTTTCTGGAGGTGATGGTATGGCGGCCAATCTTTTTCTCCCCGGCGGCGTGGTGGCCATGCCCGCAGAGGCGGCGGACCGGCTCATTGCGTCGGGCAGTGGGGACGCGGCCCTGCTCTACCTCTATTTACTGCGGAAAAACGGCGGAGCCTCTCTGGAGGAGGCGGGCAGCGCGCTCCGGTGGGACGGCGGGCGGCTCACCGCCGCCTGGGACGTGCTCTCCGGCAAGGGCCTGGCGCCCGCCATGCCCCAGGCCGCCCCGCCCCAGCCCCAGCAGGAGGAGCCCCCGGAGTACACCGCCGAGGACATCTCCCGGGAGCTGGACGACCAGGATTCCCCCTTCCCCGCCCTGGTGGGGGAGGTCCAGCGGCGGCTGGGTAAGATTCTCTCCACCGCCGATTTGAAGACCCTCTATACCCTCTACGACTTCCTGGCCCTGCCGGCGGAGGTCATCTGCCTGCTGGTGAGCTGGTGCGTGGAGGAGATGGAGCGGAAATACGGCCCCGGCCGCAAGCCCCGCATGAGCCAGATCCGTAAGGAGGCCTTTGTGTGGCGCCGCCTGGAGGTGGATACCGCCGAGGCCGCCGATTCCTACATCAAGCGGCAGGGGGAGCTGCGCACCCGGGAGAGCCAGGTGCTCTCTCTGCTGGGCATCACCGGCCGTCCGGCGGTGGACGGAGAGCGGAAGTATATCGCCGCATGGACCGACATGGGCTTTGGAGACGAGGCCATCCGCCTGGCCTACGAGCGGACGGTGCTGAAAAAGCAGGCCATGAGCTGGCCCTATATGAACTCCATTCTCCGCTCCTGGCATCAGAAGGGACTCCATACCCCGGCGGAAATTGAGACCGGCGACACGGCCCCCGTGCGTACGCAGGGAGCCAACGCCCCCGCGCCTGCCGGACCCGGCTCTGACCGGGACGCGGGACACATGACCGGCGACATCCAGTGGATGAAGGACTTTCTGGCCCGCCAGAAGTCGGAACAGGGAGGGAACTGAGCTATGGCCTATGAACAGAACGTGCTCCGACGGGCCGTCGAGCGGCTGGAAGGCCGGCGCCGCCGCCGTGAGGAGGAGCAAAACGCCCGCAGGCGGGAGATATACGCCGCCATTCCCCGGGCGGCGGAGATTGACCGGCAGCTGCGCCGCACCATTGTGGACATCATCTCCGCCTCCCTCCGGCAGGGCAGCGACCCGGTGCCCGCCATCGGGGTGGTGCGGGACAAGAACCTGGACCTTCAGGCCGAGCGGGCCGAGCTGCTGGTGGCCCACGGCTACCCCGCCGACGCCCTGGACGACAAGCCCGCCTGCCCCAAGTGCAACGACACCGGCTGGCGGGGTGCGGTCATGTGCGACTGCCTGAAGGCCCTGTGCGCCCAGGAGCAGATCAAGGAGCTGTCCAAGCTGCTGGACCTGGGGGAGCAGTCCTTCGACACCTTCTCCCTGGACCTGTACTCCCCCGCCCCCTGGCGGGGAAGCAGCATCTCTCCCCGGGAGAACATGGAGATGGTCTACGAGATCTGCCTCAACTACGCCCAGAAGTTCGGCCGCTTCTACTTCAACAACCTGTTTCTCTCTGGAGCCCCCGGCCTGGGCAAGACCTTCCTCTCCGCCTGCATCGCCCGCACCGTGTCGGAGAACGGGTTCTCCGTGGTGTACGACACGGCGGTGAACATCTTTTCCCGGTTTGAGGACAAGAAGTTCTCCCGGGACGCGGACGACACCCGGGAGGCCCGGGATGAGACCCGGCGCTACCTGTCCTGCGACCTGCTGATTCTGGACGACCTGGGCAGCGAGATGACCACCCCCTTTGTCCAGTCCGCCCTGTACACCCTCATCAACAGCCGCCTCACCGCCGACCGGCGGACCGTCATCTCCTCCAACCTGTCCATGGAGGACGTGCGGCGGCGGTACGCCCCCCAGATTGCCTCACGGCTGGAGGGAGAATACCGTGTGCTCCCCTTCTTCGGGGAGGACATCCGCCTGCTGCGCAAGCAGAGAAGCTGACAAACTACCGCGCTCCGGCAGAACTTCTGCCGGAGCGCGGTTTTTATTTTTTGAATGGTTGACATGTGTAGACCGATATGGTACATTAGGTTTACAAGAGTAGACCAAAAAGGAGGAAGGCGTATGGAGCGGGTGAATCTGTCCGCCGGAGAGTGGCGGGTGATGGAGGAGCTCTGGAAGGCGCCGGCCACCCTGATGGAGCTGGTGCATGCCCTGGGTGAGAGCGCCGGATGGGCCAAGAGCACCGTGTCCACCGTGGTGCGCCGGATGGAGGACAAGGGCCTTATCCGGGCGGAGCAGGAGGGGCGGGCCAAGGTGTTCTACCCGGCCATCGCCCGGGAGAAGGCCGCCGCGGCGGAGACCGAGTCCCTGCTCTTCCGGGTGTACCACGGCAGCGTGGGCCTCATGGTGAGCACCCTGCTGCAAAACCGCCGCATCTCCAGGGAGGAGCTGAAGGAGCTCCAGGCCCTGCTGGACCAGGGAGAGGAGGAGCAGACATGACGGAAATTCTAGTGACCTCGTCAGTGCTCATCGTGGTCATCGCCCTGCTGCGGCTGGTGCTGCGGGGGAAAATCAGCCAGCGGGTACAGTACGCCCTGTGGCTGCTGGTGGCAGTCCGGCTGCTGGTGCCGGTGAGCTTTGTCAGCAGCCCGGTGAGCGTGATGAACGCGGTGGAGCCGGTGACCGAGACCATCCAGATTGGCCGCACAGAGCAGCAGATTCCCGCCGGGACAGGCCAAATCCAGAACGTCACCGGAGGGAACTCTGCGCCCCAGACCGGCGCGGTGGCCGCGCCGTCCCAGCCCCAGAGCGGGGACACAGCCCAGATTCAGCCCGCGGAGCCGGGTGTTGACCCGGGTACCGTCCTCCGCTGGGTGTGGCTGGCGGGCGCAGCCGCGGTGGGCTGCTGGTTCCTGTTGAGCAATCTGGTGTTCCGGCGCAGGCTGGTGCGCGCAGCCCGGCCTCTGGCCGGTGCGGACTGTCCCCTGCCGGTGTATGTGTCCGCCGGGGCACCCTCCCCCTGTCTGTCCGGACTGGTGCGGCCCGGCATCTATCTGACCCCGGACTGCCCCACTGAGGGGTCTGGACTGAAGCACATTCTGGCCCACGAGCTGACCCACCGCCGCCAGGGCGACCAGTTCTGGGCCTTGATTCGGTGCCTCTGCCTGGCTATTTACTGGTTCAATCCCCTGGTGTGGCTGGCGGCGGCCCTGTCCCGGCGGGACTGTGAGCTGTCCTGCGACGAGGGGGCCATCAAGCTGCTGGGTGAGGGGGAGCGGACGGCCTACGGCCGCACCCTGCTGTCCCTGGTGACTACCGGCTCCAACCCCGCCGAGCTGCTGCGGACAGCCACCACCATGTCCTCGGGAGCCAGAGGGCTGCGGGAGCGGATTGCCCTCATTGCAAAGAAGCCCAGGCGGGCGGCGGGGGTGCTGGCGGCGGCCCTGGTCGTTGTGGCGGTGGCGGTGGGGTGCACCTTCACCGGCGCACAGCCACAGGAGACGCTGGAGCCCTCCCCTACCGGAGACATTCAAAGCCCCAGCCCGTCCCCAACGGAGGGAACAGAGCCGGACAATTCCGCCGTGCTGGTGGACGATTTCAGCTATACCGGCATCCACCGGGACGTGACCTACTACCCCGACGCCCCCGCTGACGGCTCGGAATTTGACGAGAGCACCGCACGAACCTATACCATTGTCCTCTGCCAGCCCGTGACCCAGGGCCAGGGGGGCATCTGGTGCGTGGAGCGGTGGTACGACGACAAGGGAGAGCGGCATTTTGTCCTGCCCGACACCGACCTGCCCGCTGAGGAGTTCTACGCCCAGTGTCAGGCCCAGGCCGACGAGACGGGCAGCACCGGCAGTTCCTGGGCCGACCTGGATATCAATTGGGTGCTTTTGAATTTTGTTACGGATACGTTCCATGTAAGCAATTTCAGCTCCAGGGAGGGCAGCGACTACCTGGCCGACCGGGGCGGAACAAGGGAGACCGGAACCCGGCCCGCCGCCTCCACAGATCTTGAGCAGGCGCTGGAGGGGCTGCTGCCTGAGGGCAGCACTGCCGTCCTGACGTTGGAGCGGCACAGCGGCGGAGAGGTTACACGCAAGACCGTAACGGCCGACCCCGATCGCCTTGGTATGGGCCTGGATTGGAGGGACTGGAGCTATGCCGACGCCCCTGCGGAGGAGCCGGAGTGTGATGCGGCCATCTACCTCAGCGGCATCAGCGAACCGGCCGGCGCCGTCAGCCACCCCGCAATTGGGGATGACGGAGACTACCTGAAATTCTACCAGGGCAGCGGCCTTGTCCGACGGCACACCGATGGCACGGATATCTGGTACTATGTCCAGTCCGGCGGTGAGGAGTATGACGTGGGAGCAGAGGCCCGCTTCTGGTATGACGATGCCGAGTACATGGCGGCCCTTGCCATTGCCGTCACGCCCCAGATGCTGGAGGAGGCCAGGGACAAGTACGACATCCCGCCGGTGGATGACGACCCGGCCCATCAGGACTTTGCCCTGGTGGCCTGGGTGTGGAGCGAGCAGCTGGCGGAGAACCTGCGGAATCTGGAGCCGGACAGCCAGTACGCGGTGCTGGATGCCCAGGTGTACAGCGCGAACCTGCCCGCCTCTGGCGACTACTACGCCCCCGATCCGGGAGTGGAGGACAGCTTTGTCTTTATCCAGGAACTGGCCCTTCAGGTGCCCAACCTGTACACGGCACCCTATCAGGCGGGCAGCGGCCTCTGGGAGATTGAGGACGGCCCCTATACCGGCTGGTATGGTTGGGGGCTGTTCCGGGGCATGGAGAAGCAGGGGGACAACTGGGTGAGCAACGGAGGCTTTACCGGCTGAACCCAATAAAGCGCCTGGGCCGCTGCAAATGCAGCGGCCCAGGCCTTTTTTGCATCGTTATGCGCTCTGTTTTTCCCCGAACAGCTTCTTCAGGAAAGACAGTTTTTTGGTGAAGAGCTTCACCAGCTGGCCCACCAGCAGGGCGGAGATGACGGTGCCCTCCCGGACGCCGTTGAGCTTGTGGAAGGCGAAGAGGGCGATGATGGCGGCAATGACCGTGAGGGAGCTGTCAAAGATGACCTTCACGTTGCCGAACTGGCCCTTGCTCTTCCGGCTCAGGGCCCGGACGAAGGCCTCGCCGGGGAGCATGATCACGTCGGCAAGCACCTCCAGGGTGATGCCCAGAGACATAACCACGCAGCCGATGGCCAGGTAGAGCACGCTCATGGGATAGGGGCCGCCGTACTGGGATGGAATGAGGGAGAGAGCCTCATCCATGCACAGGCTGAAGAAGATGGTGGCAGGGATCTGGAGGGCCTGCTTCCAGGTGAAGCGCCGCACCAGCAGCGCCTCGCCCACCAGAAAGAGCATATTGAATGCGAAGGTGTACACCCCCATGGTGATGGCCACTGTGTGTCCCGCCACGGTGACAGGGGGCGTAATCAGGCTGAGCACGAAGGGAGTGGAGGAGATAGGGGAGGTGCCCAGTCCCGCCCGGGTGATGAAGGAAATGCCGGTGGCACACACCAGCACACCCACCAGGAACATGAGGTAACGCTTGCAGGTCTCTGTTTTTGACATGATGTCTCGCCTCATTTTGTCATTTTTGCCCGGGATTGGAAACGGCACCTGTAACAGGGGCTCTGGGCACGGTCGCCCAGAGCCCCTGGTTTGGGTTGCGCGCTTGTTGTTCCGGTCTTACTTTACCAGATAGCCGTAATCCTTGCGGACGGCCAGAATCAGCTGCCGCAGGTCCTCATACAGACCGCAGGCGGGATCGGTGACGTCGTAGTCCTTCACCGCGCCGCCCAGACGGACGGTGCACACGCGGTCGTCGCCGCCGTGGGGCAGCCAGCCGTCGTTGGTGCTGTTGTCAAAGTCCTCGCGGCTCCAGAAGAGAGTGAACTTGTCCTTGTAGGGACGGCTCTCGTAGGGGCAGAAGATGGCGCAGTTGCCGCACTCGTTGCACATGCCGTCCACATGGACAATCTGGCGCATCCGCTTGCCGGGCACGGTGACGTGGATGTTGGCCCGGTTGGGGCAGACCTCGGTACAAGTCTCGCACACGGTGGAGCAGCCCAGGCAGCGGGTGTCGGGGCAGGAGGTCTCGGTGCGCAGGTCGCCGTGCTTGGACAGAGGCTTGTTGTAGTCGGGGTGGACGTTCTTGTCCACGCAGAGGTCGGGATTCATGTCCGCGATGGCCTGAGCGGCGGCGGTGGCGTCGGCAATGGCCTCCACCACGGTGGCGGGACCGCGGCGGGCGTCGCCCACGGCGTACACATTCGCCACGCCGGTGGCCATGGTCTCGTTGACCACGGGACGGCCCTTCTTGTCCAGGGCCACGCCGTTGGCGGCGAACAGGGCGTCGTCCACGTGCTCACCCACGGCGGTGATGACGGTGTCGGCGGGCACCTCAACGGTGCGGCCGGTGTCCACCGGGCTGCGTCGGCCGGAGGCGTCACGCTCGCCCAGCTCCATGACGGAGCAGGTGAGCACGCCGTCCTTCACGCCCACGGGAGCCAGCAGCTCCATGAACTCCACGCCGTCGTCGATGGCCATGTGGAGCTCTTCCTCGTCGGCGGGCATGTTCCGCTGGTCGCGGCGGTACACCAGGCGCACGTTCTCCACGCCGGGGATGCGCTTGGCGGCACGGGCGGCGTCCATGGCGGTGTTGCCGCCGCCGACCACCACCACATTGGCACCCAGCTTCAGGGTGTCGGGGGCCTTCTTGGCCTGCTCCAGGAAGGCAATGACGTTCATGGCCTCGCCGTACTGGAGGTGGGCGTTGCCCGGCTTCCAGGCGCCGGTGGCGAAGATGACGTGGGTGAAGCCCTGGTCAAACAGGCTCTGGGCGGAGGTGACCTCCACGCCGGTCTGGAAATGGGCGCCCATGGCCTTGGCCAGAGCGATATCGCCGTCGATGGCGTCGTCACCAATACGGAAGGCGGGGATCACGTGACGGACGATGCCGCCCAGGGACTCCTTGCGCTCAAAGACGGTGACAGCCACGCCCTCACGGGCCAGGAAGAAGGCGGCAGCAATGCCGGCAGGGCCGCCGCCCACGACGGCAACCTTCTTGCCGCTCTGGGGAGCGGCGGGCTTCAGGGTGGGCAGCACCTCGGCCATGGCCTCGGTGGCGCACTTGAGCTTCACGCCCCGGATATCCACGGCGCTCTCGTAGTAGTTGCGCATGCACTTGTCCCCGCAGTGGTGGGGGCAGATGGTGCCGGTAATGAAGGGCAGGGCGTTGCGGCGGAGGATGATCTCCAGGGCCTCGGCGTACTTGCCCTCACCGGCCCGCATCAGGTAGGCGGGGATATCCTGGTGGATGGGGCAGCCGGTGCGGCAGCCCGCGTCGAAGCAGTCCACCAGGGGCACCTGCTTGCCGTTCTTCCGGTTGGGCAGGGGCTTGATGGGCTTGCGGTAGTGGGGATTGACGGGCACGTTGTCGCTCAGGGCGTTGACCTTGGCCACGTCCACGCCGGAGAAGGGTTCGCTGCCGCAGTCCATCAGCAGCTCGCCGATCTGGCTCAGGCGCTGATAGCCGCCGGGCTTGAGGATGGTGGTGGCCATGGTGATGGGCCAGATACCCGCGTCGAACAGGTCCTTGATGTTGGTGTAGTCGGCGCCGCCGGAGTAGGAGATGCGCAGCTTGCCGTCAAACTCGGTGGAGACCTTGGCAGCCAGGGCGATGGTCAGGGGGAACAGGGAGCGGCCGGACATGTACATCTCCTGGCTGGGCAGCTCGCCGCCGGCCACGTCCACGGGGAAGGTGTTGGTCAGCTTGACGCCGAACTCCAGGCCACGCTCCTGGCACAGGGCGATAAGGCGGCGCAGCATGGGCACCGCGTCGGCCCACTGGAGGTCCTCCACAAAGTGGTGGTCGTCAAAGACGATGTAGTCAAAGCCCAGGCTGTCCAGACGCTTGCGGGCGTACTCGTAACCCAGCAGGGTGGGGTTGCACTTGATGTAGGTGTTGAGCCCCTTCTCGGTGATGAGGTAGGTGGCGATGCGCTCGATCTCGTCGGGGGGGCAGCCGTGGAGGGTGGACTCGGTAATGGAGCGGGACACCACGGGGGAGATGGCCTTCACATAGGCCTCGTCCACCTTCTGGAACTTGTCCAGGTTGGCCAGAGTCCAGTCCATGCACTCAGCCCACACGGCGGAGCCTTCAGCGTTCTTCATGCCCTCGATGTAGGCGTCCACCTTGGGGCTCTTGATGCCTTCCAGGTCGTAGCCAACGGACATGTTGAACACAAAGGCGTCCGGGTCGCCCAGACCCAGCTCCCTGGCCATCAGCTTGCAGGCAAACCAGGCCTTGACGTACTCAGCAAAGGCCTGCTCCACGGTCAGCTCGGTGGACCACTCGCAGTTGTAGCACTCATCGGCGGCGGTGATGCAGGGCTTGGGCACGCACTTGCTCAGGGCCTCGCCGTCCATGACCTGGACGGTCTTCAGCTCGAAGAAGCGGGAGCCGGCGGCGTAGGCGGCGATGATGTTCTGGGCCAGCTGGGTGTGGGGGCCGGCGGCGGGGCCGTAGGGAGACTCAATCTTCTCCTCAAAGATGGGCAGAGCCTGGCCGTTCTCGTGGCGCACCAGCTTGGACACACCGAACACGCTGCCCTCCTTCTGGTACTCCTCCAGCACCCAGGTCATCAGCTGGGCAAAGGGAATGGGGCGCATAATATCGCTCATAGTGAAAACCTCCAGTTATTTATAACTGTTCAGATTACGACTTGTTGTCGGAATTGGCCGGAAATTAATAGGTGCGGTGGTTCAGCTCGCCCCACAGCTTCTTGGACTGTTCCATGGTCCAGGCATTAATCTTGTCCTCGTCAATGCCCACGAACTCGCGGTCCTTGTAGAGCACCTTGCCGTTGATGATGGTGGTGCGGCAGTTCTTGCCCATCATGCCGAAGAGCATGTGGCCGTCGATGTTCTCGTCAGAGAAGGGGGTGAAGGGCTTGTAGTCCATGACGATGACATCGGCGGCGGCGCCGGGCTTGAGGACGCCCAGAGGCTTCTTGAAGTACTTGGCGCCGATGGCGGCGTTGTTCTTGAAGAGCATGTCCATGGCCTCGCACCAGGCCACATTGGGCAGGCAGGCGTTGTGCCGCTGGATGATGAGGAACACCTTCAGGCTCTCCAGCATGTCGTGGGTGTAGGCGTCAGTGCCCATGCCCACGGTGATGCCCTTGGCCATCATCTGGAGCACCGGGGAACAGCCCACCGCGTTGCCCATGTTGGACTCGGGGTTGTTGACCACCATGGTGCCCGTCTCCCTGATGATATCCATCTCGGCGGGGTTGATGTGGATACAGTGGCCCAGGATGGTGCGGTCGCCCAGGATGCCGTGGTTCAGGAGGCGGTTCACCGGGCGGCAGCCGTAGTTGCGCAGGGAGTCATACACGTCGTTCATGCCCTCGGCCACGTGGATGTGGAAGCCGGTCATGCCGTCGTTGGCCTCCACCATCTTCTCAAAGGTCTTGTCCGACAGGGTGAACAGGGCGTGGCCGCCGAACATGGCCTTGATCATGTCGTCGTCGGCCTCTCTGGCCCACTTGGCGAAGTCGGCGTTCTCCCGGATAGCCTGGCCGCACTTCTCCTCGCCGTCCCGGTCGGAGACCTCATAGCACAGGCAGGCCCGCATGCCCAGCTCCTGGCACACGTCCCTGATGGCGAACAGGGAGCCGGGGATCTGGCAGAAGGAGGCGTGGTGGTCAAAGATGGTGGTCACGCCGTCCCGGATGCAGTCCAGCACGGTGGCGTAGGCGGAGGCGCGGGTGCCGTCCAGGGTCAGGTGGCGGTCGATGTTCCACCACATGCCCTCCAGTACCTCCAGGAAATTGGTAGGGTTGTTGCCCGCAATGGACAGGCCCCGGGCCAGGCCGGAGTAGATGTGGGTGTGGGCGTTGATGAGGCCGGGCATGATGACGCCGCCTCTGGCGTCCACAAATTCTGCGTCCGGGTATTTGGCCTTCAGGCCGGAGAAGGCGCCCACCTCCTTGACTATGTCGCCGTCCAGCACCACCACGCCGTCAGCCAGATAGGGCAGGGCGCTGTCCCGGGTGATCAGTTGGCCGTTTCCCACCAGAAGCATAGCAATTCCTCCTTTGAGTATAAGACGTGACGCCTCTGAACGGAGCGCCTGGACTGCTTCAGCGCAGCAAAAAGCGTCCATTCCGCCGGAATGGACGCGCCCCTCGCTGCCCCGGCGCGGCAGGGCAGGGGGGAATCTCACGTCCATTCAGCCCGTGCGCACAGCACTCCGTTGCAGCCTTGTTTCATAAAGTTTTGTGTACTATATACAGAAATATTCTCCTGACAGCTCTATTCTACCATAACATTGCTTGTATTTCAAGGTGATTTTTCAGAGTGGCTAAAAAATTTTTAGGCAAAACAATTTTTCTTGAAATTGCAGTAATTTATGTTAAAATGATGTTTACTAAATTTGCGCCCGGCGGGAAATTGTGTAAAACAACGGAAAGCGCCGCCGGAGCGACTCTGTGGAAAGCGGGTGGAACGATGGATGCTTCGGTGCTCCAGTTCATGCTTCAGCTGGCCAAGGGCCTGGCCAAACAATTTGGGCCCAACTGCGAGGTGGTGGTCCACGACCTGGACTCCAACGACCCGGACAGCTCCATTGTGGCCATTGAGAACGGCCAGGTGACTGGGCGGAAGGTGGGGGACGGCCCCTCCCATGTGGTGCTGGAGGCGCTTCACAGCGGCCGGGAGGACCTGGAGGACCACCTGAGCTACCTGACCCGCACCAAGGATGGGAAGATCCTCAAGTCCAGCACCATCTACCTTCGGGACGACGACGGCAGGGCCATCGGCATTTTCGGCGTCAACTACGACATCACCCTCATGCTGGCCATGGAGGACCAGCTCCACAAGTTTACCAGCACCGACGCCCCCCAGAAGGAGCCGGAGCGGATCTCACGCAACGTGGCCGACCTGCTGGACGAGCTCATCGACCAGAGCGTGGCCCTGGTGGGCAAGCCGGTAGCCATGATGACCAAGGAGGACAAGGTGAAGGCGGTCCAGTTCCTCAACGACACCGGCGCCTTCCTTATCACCAAGTCGGGGGACAAGGTGTGCAAGTTCTTCGGCATCTCCAAGTACACCCTGTACAGCTACATCGACGAGGGAAAATCCTGACCTTCCGGGCCGGGAACAGCCCTGAAATCGGGGAATGTAAACCGCTGGTTGACAAAAATCCACCCTCCGGTTGGTGGTTTTAGGGCCCGTCCCTGTGCTAAGGTGGAGAAGGAAAGGGGGCGCGCGCCTATGACAGTGGGACAGCGCATCGCGCAGAAACGAAAGGAGCTGGGCCTCTCTCAGGAGGGGCTGGGAGATAAGCTGGGGGTGTCCCGGCAGGCCATCTATAAGTGGGAGTCGGACGCCAGCCTGCCCGAGGTGGAGAAGCTGGTGGCATTAAGCAGGATTTTCTCCGTGCCGGTGGGCTGGCTGCTGGGAGAGGAGGAGCACCCCGCCGGGCAGGCGGACGGCCAGAGCGCGGAGCTGACCGAGGCCCAGATCAAAATGGTCCAGGAGATTGCGGACCGGTACCTGGCCGCCCAGACGGCCCGGATGGAACAGCCGCCTCAGCCTCCCGCCAGGCGGCGGTGGCCCCTGATTGCCGGCGGCGCGGCGGCGCTGGTGGCGGCGGCGCTCTTTCTCAACCTGTTCAGCCAGCTCAACCGGGTGAGCCAGGACTATGGCAACCTGCAAAGCACCATCTCCAACGTATCCTCCAACGTAAACAGCCAGATTGGCTCCATCACCAGCCGGGTGGAGGAGATTCTCAAGGCCCAGAACAGCCTGACCGCCAGCTACAACGCGGAGTTTCTCTCCTCCGACCCAGGGGCGGGGACCGCATCCTTTGCCCTGGAGGCGGTCCCCAAGACCTATGTGGAGGGCATGGAGGCGGTCTTTCTGGCCGACTGCGGGGACGGTCCCCTGGAGTTCCCCGGTGTCCTGGGGGAGGGCCAGTCCTTCTCCGCCCAGGTAACCGTGCCGCTCACCGACTCCATTACCCTCTCGGTGGTCTTTGTGAACGGAGAGCGGCGGGAGACCCAGATGCTGGATGTGTTTACCTACCTCCTGTCCGACACCTATCCCTATGTGAGCTGTGACGGCTCCGATCTGTGGGGCAGCACCGGGAAAGACGGCGTGCTCCGCAATTCCAGGTACACCTTCATCACGGTGGACGAGGCGTTTACAGGCGGCCCGTGTACCAAGATAGCGGACATCCAGGTGGGCCTGTTCCGGGACCAGAAGCTGGTGGCCCGGTATACCCCCTGTGAGCAGCCTGACAGCTATAAAGGGGACTGGGAGAACGCCCGGTTCTTTGAGGGCCCGGAGACCATTACCCTGGAACCCGGGTACACCTACTGCATGGCCGCTCTGGTCACCGACGAGTACGGACGGCAGTGGGTGGTGCATGGTACCCCGGCGGTCTACGACCCGGAGGAGGAATTTGTGGAATACGCCGACATTGCGGAGGACTACTCCAGCGACCCGGCGGACTGGGACTTTACAGTGGGATAAAAAAGAAAAGAACCGCCCCGGAGCAGTGCTCCGGGGCGGTTTGTGATGTATGAATTACTTCGCGGCGGTCTCGGCGGGAGCCTTCTCCCTGGGGAGGATCAGGTTGAGCAGGATGGCCATCAGAGTGGCAACCACCACGGAGGAGGAGCCGAACACGGTGTGGACCCAGTCGGGGAAGCCGTTGCCGCTCAGGCAGCCGGATACCTGGGTGATGCCCACGCCCAGGGCCACGGACAGACCCACCACGGTGCTCTTCCGGGCGGAGAAGCCGCCGTCGGTGATCGTGCGGATGCCGGTCATGGTGATGGTGGCAAACACGGAGATGGTGGCGCCGCCCACCACGCACTGGGGAATGGTGGAGAGGACGGAGGCGAACTTGGGGATGAAGCCGGCCACCAGCATGATGAGGGCGGCCAGGGCGAATACCGCCCGGTTGATGACCCTGTTGACGGTGACAATGCCCACGTTCTGGCTGTAGGAGGCCACGGGCAGGCCGCCGAAGAAGGCGCCCAGCACGCTCATGACGCCCTGGCCGATGATGCCGCCGGACAGCTCCCTGTCGGTGGGCAGGCGGTCCATGCCGCCCATGGTGGTGGAGGACAGGTCGCCGATGGTCTGCACCGAGTTGACCACGTACACAATGGCCAGGGAGGCGATGGCGGCGGGCTCAAAGGCGAGCTCGAAGGGTATGAACTTGGGCAGGGCAAACCAGGAGGCGGAGGCCACAGAGGACAGGTCCACAATGCCGAAGCAGAAGGCCGCGATGTAGCCCACAATCATGCCGAACAGAAGGGCGCCCAGCTTCCAGATACCCTTGGTGTAGTTCTGAAGGAAGATGACAACGGCAAAGGTGATGAGAGCCACCGCCCAGCTGCGCACGCCGCCGAACCACTCGCTGGCGGTGTCGCCGCCGGCCATGTACTTCACGGCGGTGGGATACAGGGACAGGCCGATGGTAAAGATAACCGTGCCGGTGACCAGGGGTGGGAAGAGCTTGCGGATGGGGCGGACAAAGAGGCCGAAGAGAATGGCTACAAAACCGCCCACCAGCTCCGCGCCCAGAATGGCAGGCAGGCCGAAGCCGGCGCCGATGGCCTGGAGGGTGGGGACGTAGGCAAAGCTGATGCCCATGATGACCGGCAGGCGGGAGCCGATGCGGCCGAAGATGGGGAAGAGCTGCAGCAGGGTGGCCAGCGCGGTGACCACCAGGGACACCTGGATCAGCAGGGTCTTTTCCTCAGCGGAGAGCCCGCAGGTGCCCGACACAATCATAGCGGGGGTGATGACGCCCACCACCGCTGCCACAACGTGCTGGAGTCCCAGGGGAATCAGCTGTCCCGCAGGGGGAATGCCCTGGTAGGAGAACACCAGGTCGGGGCGGCTTTCCGTGGCCTGTGCCATTACACATCACCTCATAAAAAATTTTTAGCAAAAAATATTTTTCAGAACAAGGAGATCATAATTGATTTGTCCTCCTGGCACAAGGGAAAAGTGTGAAGCGGACGGAGAAAATATATTGCCGTTTTTATGCAAAACGCCCAAATATCAAAAAATGTTGTCGGACAAGGCCTTTCGGGGGGAGAAAGAGTGTGTTATAATCAGGAAATCTACTGGCTGGTGCGCCGGAGAGGAGACATTTTATGGATAATCAGCAGCTGCCTGCACTGAAGATCATCGCCCGTATCCACAGCGACTTTTCCGGCAAATTCGGCATTCCCCGCCAGAGCGGACTGGTGGAGGAGCTGGAATCGGCGGTGGTGTTTGAGCCGGAGTACCGCCGGGAGGACGCCCTGCGGGGGATTGAGGACTTCAGCCACCTGTGGCTCATCTGGGGCTTCCACAGAGCGGTGCGGGAGCGCTGGTCCCCCACGGTGCGGCCGCCCCGGCTGGGGGGCAACACCCGCATGGGGGTGTTTGCCACCCGCTCCCCCTTCCGGCCCAATCCCATTGGCCTGTCGTCGGTAAGACTGCTGGGGGTGGAGCGCCATCCGGAGCACGGACACATCCTGCGGGTTGCGGGCGCTGACCTGATGGACGGGACTCCCATCTTCGACATCAAGCCCTACCTGCCCTACGCCGACAGCCACCCGGAGGCCTCCGGCGGCTTTGCCGGGCAGGACGGGGGCAAGGTGCTGGAGGTGGACTTCCCGCCCCAGCTCCAGGCTCTGGTGCCGCCGGACAAGCTGGCCGCCCTCACCGGCGTGCTGGCCCACGACCCCCGGCCCGCCTACCAGCAGGACCCCGAGCGGGTGTACGGCATGACGTTTGCCGGGCTGAACGTCCGCTTCTCCGTGGAGGGCGAGGTGCTCACCGTCCGGCAGGTGGAGAAGCTGGGAGAATAGACGAGTATAGCAGGAGGAGGACCATTTTGGTCCTCCTCTTTTGCGACTCATAGAAAAACCTGATAACAGACTGTGGATCATATCAAAATGCAATTTCACATGGAAGGCCAGATTCGGTATACTGAACAAAAAGGACACCGGAAAAAGCGGGCACGCTGAAGCCCAAGACAAAAATGGAGGGAATTACAATGTCCGACTATGTTCAGATGTGGAAAGACCTGGGGATGGATCTGGAGAACCACGACCTGCTCTGCCAGGTGCTGCCCACGGCGGTGGGAGACGTGTTCCTGTCTCAGGAGAACCGGCCCAAGGCCATGGATTTCTGGGATCTGGTCATCTCCGAAGTCCACGGCATCCGCCCCGCCGAACTCATTGAGGCCCAGAAGCAGGGACGCAAGGTGTTCGGCACCTTCTGCGTCTATGTGCCCGACGAGGTAATCATTGCCGCAGACGGCATCTTTACCGGATTGTGCGGCGGCTCTCAGTTCTGGGTACCCGACGGTGAGAAGGTGCTGCCCAAGAGTACCTGCCCCCTGGTGAAAGCCTCGGCGGGCGCCCGGTTGGGCAGAACCTGCCCCTTCTTCCGCATCGCCGACATGTACGTGGGCGAGACCACCTGTGACGGCAAGAAGAAGGCCTACGAGATTCTGGGCGAGGACGTACCCATGTACATTATGGATGTGCCCCAGATGAAACGGGAGAAAGACATTCTCAAGTGGAAGGAGGAGATTGCAGACTTTGCCAAAATGGTGGAGGAGTTCACCGGCAACACCATTACCCCCGAGAAGCTGGGGGAGGCCATCCACATCATCAACGAAAAGCGGAAGGCCCTGGCCCGGGTCTACGAGTGCCGCAAGTCGGAGTGTCTGCCCATCTCCGGCCGGGACGCCCTGCTGATGACCCAGATCTCCTTCTTCGACGACCCGGTCCGCTGCGCCCAGATGTGCAACCGGCTGGCCGACGAGCTGGAGCAGCGCATCAGGGACGGGGTGAGCGTGGTGCCCGCAGGGACCAAGCGCATCCTCATCACCGGCACCCCCATGGCCGTGCCCAACTGGAAGCTGCACAACATCGTGGAGACCAGCGGCGGCGCCGTGGTCTGTGAGGAGATGTGCACCGGCACCCGGTACTTTGAGAACCTGGTGGATGAGACCAAGACCACCCTGGACGAGCAGTTCATGGCCCTGTCCCAGCGGTACATGAAGACCAACTGCGCCTGCTTTACCCCCAACACCGGCCGTATCGACGACATCCTGCGCCTGGTAAAGGAATATAAGGTAGACGGCGTCATTGACTGCAACCTGAAATTCTGCTGCCTGTACGACACGGAGAAGTACTCTGTGACCAGGGCCCTGAATGAGGCGGGGGTGCCGGTGCTCAGTCTGGAGACCGACTACGCCGACACCGATGCCGAGCAGCTGCGCACCCGGATCGGCGCCTTTATCGAGCTGCTCAATGGCTGAGGGACATGTCCGGTACTATATTCTCTTTGCCAACTATGAGCAGGGCCTCCGTCTCCACGACCTGCTGGACGGGGAGAACATCCCCAACCGCATCGCTCCCGCCCCGCGGTCCATCCAGGGGGAGCTGTCCTGCGGCATGTCCCTGCTGCTGGAGCCCGAGGCGGTGGATGCGGCCCGGGCCTGCATTGAGAAAAACCAGGCGGAGTACCACGCCATTGTCCCTCTGGCTGGTCAGATTAGAGCCAGGCGGGACAAGTATTGTTGAAGACTAAAACAAGAGAGCCGTGGAACTGGCATTTTTGTCCGGTTCCACGGCTCTTTTTGAAGGCAAAACTATGAAATGCCACCGGGGGCGGCCTGCGCAGGCCGCCCCCGGTGGCAAGCAGAGGGGGAATTAAGGAAGGGTTACTGGTTGAAGAAGCGCATGAGCATGGTAGCCACTTCGGCGCGGGTGGCGCTGTCGGTGAGCGAGAGCAGGCTGCCGGGCCTGCCGGTGATAATACCTTCCTTCACAGCCCAGGACATGCCATCGGCGGCCCAGGTGTGGACAGAGGCGCTGTCGCCATAGGCGGCAAGGACAGATGCGTCGGCCTTGGCTGTCCCGCCGGTGGAGAGGACGTACTGATAGAAGATAGTGGCAATCTGCTCACGGGAAACATTATCATCAGGGGCGAAGCGATTGCCGCCAACACCCTTGACAATGCCCCTGGAGGCGGCCCAGTTCACGGCGTCGCTGTACCACAGACCGTCAGGCACATCGGTGAAGCCGGCGGAGGAGGTGACGGCAGGGGAGCCGGCAGCGCGGTAGAGCACAGTGGCCAGCATGGCACGGCTCATGGTCATTTCGGGGGCGAAGCCGCCGCCGGAAATGCCCTGGAACAGCTTTCTCTCGGTGACAAAGCGGATGGCATCATAGGCCCAGTAGCTGTCGGACACGTCAGAGTAGGGATTCTCCCACTCGGGCTCGGTGGGTTTGGAGCCGCTGCCGGTCTCCGGGGGGACATAGGGGGCGGTGCCGTGGATCAGCAGGTCGGCCACTACGGGGCGGTGGTCAGAAGCCTGGCTGTTGATCTCAAAGGCATTCACAACCTCCACGGAGGAGGGGGTGGTCAGGATGTAGTCGATTCTCCGGTCGGGATTGTCGGAGGGATAAGAGTTACCGTCGCCCTTGCCGGCCAGCGCCCAGGCGTCATCAAACTTCTCCAGCAGAGGGTCAAAGACCTCGGCGGCGGTAGGATCGGAGACGTCGGCGTTCATATCGCCTGTCAGGATGGTGGGGTAGGTGGAGGCGTCCATGATGCGGAGCATGTCGTTGACCTGATCCAGACGGATGGTGTGAGGATAGCCCTCGGGGTTCTCGCCGCGGTAGTCCAGGTGCGTATTGTAGACGCGCATATACACTCCGTTTACGTTTACCACAATTTCACCAAAGCCGGGCTTGGTGCCGGGGAAGCCGGGGTCGCCGGGTTGGGGATCGCCGTCCTGGGTGCTCCAGCGGGTAATCTCGTGGTTGGAGGAGGAGACGATGGGGTACTTGCTCAGGAAGGCCACGCCGAAGCGCTCGTTGGGGTACTCTTCGCCTCTGGAGGAGGGCTTGTCATAGATGTAGGCGTTGTAGGACTCCATACCGGTCATCTCGGCCAAGATAGCCAGGGTGTCGTCGTAATTGCTGCGCTCACCCCAGTTCACATCCACCTCCTGGAGGCAGACGATGTCGGCGCCGGAGGAGGTGATCACGTCGGCGATGGCCTGGAGGTCATACACGTTCTCAAGGCTCTGACCGAAGTGGATGTTGTAGGACATGACCCGGACCAGCCGGTCATAGGTGTCCACGTCAGTCAGCCGGCGCAGAGCCTCAGAGATCTGGAGGGCCATGGCCTTGTTGGCGTCGGTGGGGCGGGCGTAGGAGACCTCATAGGCCAGCTCAGCAATGGAGTTGGCGGCGCGCATCAGGGGGTGATCGGCGTCCTCCAGATTCTCGGCGTCGGCCAGGCGGATCTTGTCCACGGCCATGTCGCCCAGGAGGGCGTCCAGAGCGGGCTGGATGTCGTCGGCGGTGCTGTTGGCGGTGATGCCCTGATAGAGAATGTTGGTCACAAAGCCCAGGGTGGAGGAGGTGTACCAGTTGCCGTCAAACTGGTTGGCGTTGACGGTGTTGT
This sequence comes from uncultured Pseudoflavonifractor sp., assembly GCF_944387805.1. Classification (GTDB taxonomy): domain Bacteria; phylum Bacillota; class Clostridia; order Oscillospirales; family Oscillospiraceae; genus Pseudoflavonifractor. The sequence continues at coordinate 66,587 of NZ_CALXGI010000001.1, forward strand.
CGGTGACGGGGGAGTTGATCTTGTTGGTCAGGTAGACCACAATCAGATCCTGCTCAGGGTCGATGGCGGTGAGGGTGCCGGTCCAGCCCTGATGGCCGATGGTGTTCCGGGAGGCCTGGACGCCGAAGTACCAGGGGCGGCCGCAGTCGGCCTGGCGCCACCAGCCCTGGCCCCAGGTGGCGGAGGAATCCTTGCGGGAGGTGAAATACTCGTTCACGTTGGCGCTGAAGAGGCGGTTGGAGCCGTAGCCGCTGGGGTTGAGCATCATCTGGGCCAGCTTAGCCAGATCCTCGGCGTTGGCGAACAGGCCCGCGTGGCCGGAGACGCCGCCCATGGCGTACCAGGCCTTCTCGTCGTGGACCTGGCCCTGGATGGTGCCGGTGCGGATGCCTGTGAAGTTAATGGCGCCGTCGCGGCTGTTGCCGTTGAGCTCGGTGGCGGCGCAGTCATTGGCAGAAAAGCCGTTGTCCAGGGGGTTGTAGGTGATGTGGGTCAGGCCCAGAGACTGCCAGAAGGTCTCCTTCAGAAAGGTGTTCAGGTCCTTGCCGGTGACCTGCTCCACGATGAGGCCCAGGAGCATGTAGTCCACGTCGGAGTAGACGGTCTTGGTGCCGGGCTCGTAGACCAGAGGAGCCTTGCAGATGGCCTGGGCCACAGCCTCCTTGCCGATGGCGTAGAGCACATTGTCGGTGTTGGGGTCGGGCAGCTGGGTGACCTGGTTGAACTTGTCGTTGTGGAACTGGGGATCGGGGGCGAAGCCGGCCTGGTGCTGAAGGATATCCGCCACAGTCAGCTCGGCCTTCCAGGCCTTGGCGGTTTCCAGGTCGGGGGCGCCGGTGCCGTTTGCGGTGTCGTAGTGGATTTCAATGGTCTTGTCCACAAAGTCGGGGAAGTACTTGGTAATGGGGTCGCTGATGTCAAAATTCATGTAAATATCATCATCAGTACCCGGCTTCTTATCGGGGCCAACACCGGAATTGGCCTGAAGATACTGGATGGCATAGTTGGTGGCGTACATCTTGGTGTTGGACGCCAGGTCGTACAGGGTGTCGGTGGTGACGGCGGGGCTGTCGGTCTTGGGAGCGCCGTCGGGGTTGTAGGCGTTCACAGTGCCCCAGGCGTTGGAGTAGACCATCTGACCGTCCTTGATGATGGCCAGCTGGGCGGAGGTGAAGCCGTTGGCAACATCGTTGCTGATGATGGAGTCGATCATGTCCAGGGCCTTGGAGTCGATACCGGCGTTCTTCAGTGCGTCGGGATCGTCGGTCTTGTCCACCACGGTGGGGTTGTAGACAGCCACGGCGAAGGAGCGGTTGGCGTTGATATTGGGGATGCAGAACTCAACGCTGTTGCGGCCGTTGCGGGCCACGCTGGACACGTCCACGGTGTAGATGCCGTCCTGGCCGGTCAGGTTGGAGTTGTCCACCTCCACGCCGTTGACGAAGATGCGGATGCCCTGGTCGCCGCGGACGCTGTCGGCGCTGCTGCTCATCTTGATGTACAGGGTGCCCTGGCCCTCGTAGCCGTCAAACCAGGTGCCGGTGTTGTAGAACACGGTGGAGGTGGATCCGGTGGGGGAGTAGGGACGGGGCAGGAACACGTAGTTCTGGTCGCCGCCGCCGAAGGGGGTGCCTTCCGTGGCAGCGGGATCGGCGGAGACCTGCACGGCAGTCAGACCGGGGGCGGCGGGAACGGAGCCGTCGGTAACAATGGCGTTAATGCGCTGCTGGAGCTGGGCGGACCAGGCGGCGGCGTTGGCCTTGTTCTCCTCCTTGGCCACATAAAGGGCCACAAAGTCGTTGATGTTCTTCAGGGCCAGCTGAGCGTTGTTCTTGGTGACCTCGCTTCTGCGCTGCTCGGCGATGGTCACCAGCAGGTCCACCAGAGCGTAGGAGTCGTTCATGTGGGGCGCCTCATCGTAGGCGTCCTTGTGGCTTATCATCAGGCGGATACGGTCGTTGGCCATCTGGAGGGCAACGGCGTCCACAGCGTCCACACTGGAGCGCATGGAGTCATAGACCAGCCCTACCACGGCGCCCAGAGCGCCCAGAACCATATTGTCGGAGTAGAAGTCGTTGGTATCCTCGGTGTTGTCAATGACGGGGGAGTTCTTATTGTTGGTCAGCAGCACCACAACCAGGTCGTTCTCGGGGTCGATGACGGTGAGGGTGCCGGTCCAGCCCTGGTGGCCGATGGTGGAGTTGGAGGACTGCACGCTGAAGTAGCTGCTGCGGCCCAGCTCAGCCTGGCGGTACCAGCCCAGGCCCCAGGTGGGGTAGTCCAGGCTCTTGGGCTTGGTGAACTCGTCCATGATGTCCTTGCTGAAGAACTGGTTGCCGCCGTAGCCGCCGGTCAGCATGACGGAGGCCAGCTTGGCCAGATCCTCGGCGTTGGCGAACAGGCCCGCGTGGCCGGAGACGCCGCCCATGGCGTAGTAGGCCTTCTCGTCGTGGACCTCGCCCTGGATGGTGTCGGTGCGGACGTTCTTGAAGCTGATGGCGCCGTCCCGGGTGTTGCCGTTTAGCTCGGTGGCGGCGCAGTCGTTCTTCTCAAAGCCGTTCTGGAGGGGGTTGTAGGTGATGTGGGTCAGGCCCATGGGATCCCAGAAGGTCTCCTTCAGGAACACGTCCAGGCCCTTACCGGTGACCTTCTCGATGATGAAGCACAGCAGCATGTAGTCCACGTCGGAGTAGACGGTCTTGCTGCCCGGCTCGTAGGTCAAGGGAGAGGCCAGCACCATCTGGAGGGTGTTCTCCCGGTCCTGGGAGAACAGGGGGTTGTCCACGCCCTGCTCCGGCTTCTGGGTGACCTGGTTGAACTGGTCGTTGTGGTACTGGGGGTCGGGGTCAAAGCCGGCTTGGTGCATCAGGATGTCCCGGACGGTCAGCTCAGACTTCCACTGGAGGATCTGAGCCTGGTCCTCGGCACTGGTGCCGTTCTTGAAGATGGTCTTGCCCGCGTCGTCAAACTCGGGGAAGAACTTGGTGATGGGGTCGTCCAGGGAGATGTCATACACGCCGGTGCCCTGGGTGAGCATGTACTGCAGGGCGTAGTTGACGGAGTACATCTTGGTGTTGGACGCCAGGTCGTACAGGGTGTCGGTGGTGACGGGGACGTAGTTCTCAGCGCCCTCCTCAATCCGGGTGCCGTCGGGGTTGTAGCCGTTGACGGCACCCCAGGCGTTGGAGTAGACCAGCTTACCGTCCTTCACCACGGCCAGCTGGGCGCCGGAGAAGCCGTACTTCACCTCGGAGGCGATGAAGTCGTCAATCACATTCAGGATCTCCCCGCTCATGCCCACGTCGGAGGGCAGGCCCTCGATGACGGTGGGATAGGGGATGCTGACGGTGACGGCACCCTCCAGGGTGGAGGGGGTGATGGCGGAGACCTGGACGGTGTTGGTGCCGTTCACGGTCAGGCCGGAGATGTCCACCTTGTAGGTGCTGCCACCTTTCATGGCGGAGGTGTCCACCTCGGCGTTGTTGACGAACAGCCGCAGGCTGGTGACGCCGGCGGCCAGGGTGACGTACAGCTCGCCCTGGTCGGCGTAGCCGTCAAAACTGTACAGGCTGTTCATGGCCAGGGTGTCATCCACATAACCGGCCCAGTCGGGGAAAGTGACCTGAGCCTGCCAGCTCCACTGAGGAAGCGCAGCTTCTGTTACAGCAGACGGGACAGCTGGGCTTCCCGAGGTGCGGGAGCTTCCGGCGGCTGCGGCGGGCGCAGCCAGCGAGAAGGTCAGCGCCGCAGCGAGAATCAGCCCGGTTGCCTTTTTGAGCATAGTTCTCATAAAAAATCCTCCTCATCCATGTATACTTGTTCAGTATGCTGAATCTGAAAGCATCATAGCATATTGAACAAAAATGAACAAGGAATTGGAGGAATGCTGGAACAAAATTTCTAAAGTTGATAAATTTTGGGGAGTTCTCCAGAAAAAAGAGAAAAAATGAGGACAATTGTCCGTATTAATGTCCGGAGATATGAAGCCCGGCATCCTCCCCTCCTTCCAGCATGGGCTTGCGCATGGAGCTGGGTTTACGGATATGGGTCCGGGAGAGCTGCTCCAGGCAGTACTCATATTCGCTGTTGGCAAAGGCGGTGTACAAGATGTCGATGAGGTTGAGCTGGGAGATACGGGAGGACATGGCGCCGCTGCGGAAAGTGGACTCGTTGGCAGTGGTGTAGAGTTTATAGTCCGCCAGATCGGACACCGGGGAGCTGACGCAGCGGGTGATGGCGATGATGGGGGTGTGATTTTCACGCATGGCCTTCATGCACTCTACCATCTCCACGGTTTCGCCGGAGTAGGAGATGACAATGCCTAGGTCGTCCTTGGTGGCGTTGCGTGCCTGAAGGAATTGGGAGTGCCAGTCGTCGTTGACCATGCAGGGCTTGTTGAGCCTCAAAAACTTGAGGTAGGCGTCCCGGGCGGCGCAGAGGGACGCACCCATACCGAAGAGAAGCACGGTCCGGCATTTGCGCAGCAGCTCCACGCATTGCTGGAGCGTGTCCGCATCCAGCAGATTCTTGGTGTCCTCCAGAGACATGATATTCTTGTAGGTGATTTTCTCGATGATATCCTCAATGCTGTCGGAACGGGCGATCTCCTTCCGCTCCTCCTCCTCGCTCTGCTTCCGCACGGCCATCTCGTAGGTCACTGCCCGGCGAAACTCCTTATAGCCGTCAAAGCCGATGCGGTGGCACATACGGATCATGGTGGACGGAGAGGAGAAGGTGCGCTCCGCCATCTCGTGAATACTCAGCTCCATAGCCTCTTCAGGGTGTGAGAGCAGGTAATCGGCAATGGAGCGTTCGGTAGCACTGAGGGAATCTCTGGCCTCCCGAAGTCTGAGCAGCGCGCTTTTCATAAGGCTTCCCTCCCTGTGATGGTTCTTGCGGGTGATGTTGTTACCGGTCCAGAATTTTAGCCTTGGTCTCCAGAATGGCGCCAGGCGTCATGGACAGCTCGTCCACGCCCAACTCCATGAAGAAATCGGTGAGAGTGGTGTCGGCGGCCAGCTCGCCGCAGATACCCGCCCAGATACCGGCGGCGTGGGCGTTTTCCACAGTGGTGCGGATGAGCCGCAGCAGGGCCTCGTGGTGCCGGTCGCAGAAGGACTCTACCTGGGCGTTCTGCCGGTCCACAGCCAGGGTGTACTGGGTCAGATCATTGGTGCCGATGCTGAAAAAGTCCACCTCACGGGCCAGCAGGTCGCTGATGACTGCGGCGGCGGGGGTTTCAATCATGATGCCCAGCTCCACCTTCTCGTCAAAGGGGACGCCCTCGGCCTTCAGCTCGGCGCGAACCTGGGCGCACATTTCCTTTACCCGCAGCACCTCGCTGACTGAGGTGATCATGGGGAACATGATGCCCAGTTTGCCGTGGGCGGAGGCACGGTACAGGGCCCGCAGCTGGGTGCGGAACACCTCCGGCCGGGTCAGGCAGATGCGGATGGCCCGCAGGCCCATGGCCGGGTTCTCCTCCTTGGGCAACTGGAAGTAGTCGGCCTGCTTGTCGGCACCGATGTCCAGGGTGCGGATGACCACCATGCGGCCGTCCATGGCCTCCAGCACCTGGCGGTAGGCCTGGTACTGGTCCTCCTCGGGGGGATAGTTGTCCCGGCCCAGATAGAGAAACTCGCTGCGGAACAGTCCGATGCCGTCGGCGTCGGCGCCCAGAACGGCCTCCAGATCCGTGGGCGCGCCGATGTTGGCGCACACCAGAATTTTGTGTCCCGTGGGAGTCACGGCCTCCCGCCCCCGGAAGGTGTCCAGATAGCGGCGGTGGGCTGTCTCTTTGTCACGGCGGTTCTCCAGCTCTGCGGCGGTTCGGGCGTCCGGGTCTACATATACCTGGCCGGAACCGCCGTCCACGAACACGTCCTTGCCGTCGAACTCCTCCAGCAGGCTGTCCCCCAGGCCTACCACGGCGGGGATACCCATAGTACGGGCAAAGATGGCAGTGTGGGAGTTGGAGGAGCCCCGGGCAGTGATAAAGCCCAGCACCTTGCTTCGGTCCAGCCGGGCGGTTTCGCTGGGCGCCAGGTCGTCGGCGGCGATGATGCAGGGCTCGCTGCCACCCAACTCCTCGTCCTCCCGGCCAGTGAGCAGCCGTATGACCCGCCGGGACACATCCAGTACGTCGGCGGCCCGCTCTTTCATATAGTCGTCGTCCATCTGGGCAAACATCTCGGAAAACTGGGCGGCGGTCTGGTCCACCGCGTATTCCGCGTTGACGTGTTCATCCCGGATCATGCCGGTGACGGAGTCACGGTAGTCCAGATCCTCCAGCATCATCTGGTGGATCTGGAACAGGAGGGACTTTTCCTCGCCCAGTCTGGCCTTGGTCTCCACGTAGAGCTTGGCCAGCTGGACCACGGCCTCGCCGCGGGCCTTGTCAAACCGGGCCACCTCCGCCTCCGGATCGGCTACTTCCCGGCGGGGCTGGGCCTGAGCATCCCGGCGGAGGAAGCGCAGCCGTCCCGAGGCCACACCCCGGGATACGCCTTCGCCTTGCAGTACCGTCATAACACGCGTCCTCCTCTTTTAAAAGTTCTCCTGAAAAAATTTCTCCAGAGTCTTAGCGGCCTCTGTCTCATCGGGGCCCTCCACGGCCACCTTCACGGTCTCCCCGCACTTGACGCCTAGGCCCATGACGGCAAAGAGCCGCTTTAAATCGGCGCTCTTCTCGCCCCGGGTCAGCGTTACAGTACTGGAAAACTTCTGGGCCTCTTTTACCAGCAGGCCGGCGGGACGGGCGTGAAGTCCGTTGGGATCGGTGATGTTATATTGAAACTGCGTCATATTACATTACCTCGTTTTCTTTCTTCAATATCAACAGATGTGAGTCAGGTATTTTTAGTCAGGGTGATGATCGTGTCGCCGGGGCGCACCTCGCCGCCCTGGGACTTTTCCATGGTGAACTCGTCGCCGTTGCTCACCACCACGGGAGTGGCCAGGTCGAAGCCCTCGGCCAGGAGAGCCTCACGCTCAAAGGTCAGGAGCAGCTGGCCCCGTTTGACCTTGTCGCCCTCCTTCACATAGGCGGAAAAATGCTTTCCGTTGAGGGAGACGGTGTCCCTGCCCACGTGAATCAGCAGTTCTGCGCCGCCGGTGGTGAGAATACATACGGCGTGATGACTGTCCAGCAGGCTCTCCACCGTGCCGTCGGCAGGAGAGTAAACCTTTCCGCCGGCGGGGATAATGGCCACGCCGTCGCCCAGAATTTTATCAGCGAAAACCTTGTCAGACACCTGCTCAATCCCGATAACCGTTCCGGCCAAGGGGCTGCCCAGACGCTCCACACCGGGCTCCTCGGCGGGGGTCTGTATGCCGCCCTTCTTTTTGCCCAGGAACCAGGAGGAAAATCCTCTTTTCTCAGACATGTAAAATGCTCGCTCCTTTCAAGCTGCTGCAATGACTGTGCCGCGTAAAAAGAAAAGACGTCCCTCCGGACAGAACTCTCCCGGGGACAATACCCCGGCGCAGAGGACTTTCCGGAACGGACGTCAGAACGCACAAAACTCAGGCGGCTATTGTATTCAACTTTTGCTTGCGAGCACAGTATAGCAACGAAAATTTCAAGTGTCAAGGGAAAAGATAAAACTTTCTTCGCACCATATGTGCATATCAGACAATTTGAAACTTTTTGTCCTGGAAAGTTTCATCAAAATGCCGAGAATGAAAGAAAAGAAATCAGTTAGCGAAACAATGTGCCATAAACTGCTCAAATAATTGACATGAAATGCAGTATTTATTAGGATGAATGCACAGCGAAGGCTGTTGCTTGCAGCAATATGATTTCTCCTCCTGGCTTTCGGACGGGCTGAGAGGAGATGGAGCGGAACGCACCACCGGCTCCACTCAGGCGCGGAAGGAGAATGGGCGTTGAATTTAAATCTGGACGCAATGACCACGGAGACCCGTAATCAGGCCACCATGAATCTGGACACCATGACCCCGCTGGAGGTTGTGACGGCCATGAACCGGGAGGACGCCAGAGTTCCCCAGGCCATTGAGCCGCAGCTGCCCAACATTGCCAAGGCAGTGGAGTGGGCCATTGACTCCCTGGAGAAGGGCGGACGGCTGTTTTATATGGGCGCCGGTACCAGCGGCCGCCTGGGCGTGCTGGATGCCGCCGAGTGCCCCCCCACCTTCGGCGTGTCCCCCGACCTGGTGGTGGGTCTCATCGCCGGCGGCGAAAAGGCCTTCATCAAGGCGGTTGAGGGCGCCGAGGACAGCCGGGACCTGGGCCGGGATGATCTGAAGGCCCACAATCTGAGCAAGGACGATCTGGTGGTGGGCATCGCCGCCAGCGGCCGCACTCCCTATGTGCTGGGCGGCCTGGACTATGCCCGGGAGCTGGGGTGCCGCACGGTGGCAATTTCCTGCAACGTCGGCTCTGCCGTAGGCCAGGCGGCCGACCTGGCCATCGAGGTGGTGGTGGGTCCCGAGGTACTCACCGGTTCCACCCGGCTCAAGGCAGGGACAGCCCAGAAGCTGATCCTCAACATGATCTCCACTGCCACAATGGTGGGTGTGGGCAAGGCTTACCAGAACCTGATGGTGGATGTGATGCAGACCAACGAGAAGCTCCATGTCCGGGCAGAGAAGATTGTCGTGGAGGCCACCGGCGTGGACCGCAGCACGGCCAAGGCCGCTATCGCCGCGGCAGGGGGCAGCGTAAAGACCGCCATTACCATGATTCTGGCCAACTGTGACGCGGGAGAAGCCAAGGTCCGCCTGGACAAGGCGGGAGGCCATGTCCGCGAGGCCATCCGATAATTCCGGCGCCGGCCGGAAGCTGATTATGGCCAAAACAGCCGCGCGGCTGTTTTGCGTTCCGCTCAGCGGAACGATTGTGTGTAACCCCAATAGAAAAGGAGAGGTGCAACATGACAAATCAGGAACTTTCCAACAAGATCCTGGAGTTGGTCGGCGGCAGAAGCAACGTCGCCAGCGCAACCAACTGCATGACCCGCGTCCGTATCCATGTCAAGAATGACGGGGCCATCCAGGACGAGGCCCTGAAGAAGGTCGAAGGCATTCTGGGCCTGGTGCACGACAACCCCGGCTATGTGGAGGTCGTTGTCGGCCCCGGCAAGTGCCGCAAGGTGGCCGATATCTACAAAGAGATGGGTATCCCCGTCTCTGCCGAGAATGGCGGCACCGGCGTGTCCGCCAGCAGCGACTGGAAGGCCAACAAAGCCGCCATCAAGGGCGCTCAGAAGGAGAGCAAGGTCAAGGCCATGCTCAAAACCTTCGGCGAGATCTTCGTACCTCTGATTCCCGGCGTCATTGCGGCCGGCATCTGTTCCGGCCTTGCTACTCTGCTGGCCCAGGCCATTCCCAACTACACGGAGAACGCGGTCTGGAACATTATCTATAATCTGCTCAGTCTCATCAACACCGCATTCATGACCTATATCACTGCCTGGGCTGGATACCGGGCTGCCGAAAGGTTCGGCGGCACCCCCATTCTGGGCGGCATGGTGGGTATGATCACCACCCTGGGCGGCATTGACACCATTTCCAAGATCATCGGCCTGTATAATGAGGCTCAGCCGCTTGACGCCATTCTCCGCGCTGGCCGCGGCGGCGTTCTGGCTGTCGTCATTGGCGTGTGGGTTATGTGCAAAATCGAGAAGGCCATTCGAAGCAAAATGCCCGACGCTGTGGACATCTGCTTCACCCCTATCCTGACTCTCATTATCACCCTGATCCCCTATATCCTCATTGTTATGCCCATCACCGGCCTCATTTCCACCGGCCTGTGCAAGGTGGTCGAGGTTGTGGCCATGAGCACCAATCCCGTGGTCCGTATGGTGGCCGGTTATCTGGGCGCCGCCCTGTTCCTGCCCATGGTGGCCATGGGCATGCACCACGGCCTGGTGGCGCTGTACACAGTCCAGCTTGAGGCCTTCGGCTACGTCACTCTGTATCCCGCCCTGGCCATGGCCGGCGCCGGCCAGGTGGGCGCTGCCATCGCCCTCTCCATCAAGGCAAAGCGCACCGGCAATCACCGCCTGCGCCAGGTTATCGGAGGCGCTCTGCCTGCCGGTATCCTGGGCGTGGGTGAGCCCCTCATCTACGGTGTCACCCTCCCCATGGGCAAGCCCTTCATCACCGCCGGCCTGGGCGCCGGCTTCGGCGGCGCCTTCGTCATGCTGATGCAGGTAGCTGCCACGACCTGGGGCCCCTCCGGCCTGCTGGGCATCTTCGTTATGACTGCCGGTCCCAATGGTGCCGCCATGTCCATCGTCTACTTCCTCATCGGCCTGGTGATCAGCTACATTATGGGCTTTATCTTCACCTGGCTCGGCATTAAGGAGCAGGATGTGGCCGCGGCCTGAGCCCCTGGGCTATTCGGTCTACCTGGCCTCCTTTGCGCAGCAGCGGGAGGAGTTGGAGACCCTCGCTGGCAGCGGCGCGGCCGTGTTCCTCTCCCTCCACATCAGCGAGGAGTTCTCGGCGGACTACTGCCGCCGGGCAGAGGAGGTCTGCCGGTGGCTCAGCGCCCGGAACTTTCGGATAATTGCGGACATCTCCACCAAAACCGTTTCTCAGTTTGGCCAGCCGGATCTGATCCGGCTGGCCGAACGGCTTGGTGTCTGGGCACTCCGGGTGGACTACGGATTCACCACGGAGGCGATTGCCGCCCTGGCAGCCCGCATTCCCGTTGTGGTCAATGCCTCCACCACCGCTCCGGAGGACGCGGCGCGCATTGCCGCTGCCGGGCCGCTGGTGATGGCCATGCACAATTTCTATCCCCGGCCTGAAACCGGCCTGGACGATGAATTTTTCCTGAAGACCACCAGAGCCCTCCAGTCGGCGGGCCTGAGGGTGTTGGCCTTTATCCCAGGCGACAGGGAGCTGCGGGGGCCCATCCATGAGGGCCTGCCCACCCTGGAGCGCCACCGGGGACTTCCGCCTTCGGCCTGCTTTGCCGATCTGGCGGTCCGGCTGGGTACGGACGGCGTCTTTGTGGGCGATCCGGGTATCTCTTCCCGGGAACGGGCGCGCATCCTCCGGTTCTGCCGGGAGGGTGTGCTGGAAATTCCCGCCCGCCTGTTGCCCGGGGCTCAGTGGCTCTATGACCGGGTGTTTACCAACCGGCCCGACGCGCCGGCATGGCTTATCCGCGTTGCAGAGTCGAGAGAATATTCCTGCTCCGGCAAGCAGGTGGAGCCGTGGAATTGCCTGCCCCGGATGCGGGGCAGCATTACCATGGACAACGACGGCTATGGCCGCTACTCCGGTGAGGTGCAGCTGGTCCGATCCGATCTGCCGGCGGACAGCCGGGTCAACGTGGTGGGACAGGTAGAGATGCCCTGGATTCTCCTGGCAGACTGTGTCCGCAACGGCGGGAAGTTCGTTCTGACCCGCAGCTGAAATCCTTATGGACAAACAGCAGGCCGCGGGCCCTTTCCGGGGCCTGCGGCCTGCTGTTGCCTCTGCTGCCGGTTGCGGCGGACGGGGAGAAAATCTGCCGGGCCGGAGAAACACCGCCCGTCAGACAGGAGGGGCCCGCATACGATTTAGAAAGAGAGGTGTTCCCAAGATGGAATTTTCTCTGCTTGCCATGGATTTGGATGGGACCGCCCTTCTGGATGACCATAAGACCTTCACCCCTCGGCTGTACGCCGCTTTGTCATCGGCGGCCAGAAAGGGTGTGGCCATTGTTCCCGTCACTGGGCGGCAGTACGCCATGCTGCCCCCTGCCGTCCGCACCGGCGCGGACTGGGAGAACCTGTGCGTTCTGTGCAACGGCGGCGAGATCCGCTGCCTCCGCACCGGCGAACTGCTGGAGACCCATTATATTGAGACGGACACGGCCCGGCAGGTGATGGAGATTGCCGCCAGCCTGGGCCTGCCCGTGGAGCTCTCCGCAGGCGGACGGCTCTATCTTACCCGGGAGAGCTGGGATATGCAGCGGGAGCACAGAGAGGCCCTCCGGTTCCACCTGAACAGCATTCTCAATACACGGGGGCAGGAGGTGCCCAGCCTGGATACGGTGCTGGAACAGCCCGATCTGGCCCTGGACAAGGTCAACCTGCCCTACATCCCCTGTGAGCTGAGAGCGGACGCGGAGCGGCTTCTGGCCGGAGCCCCCATCGCCTTTGCCTGGTCCAGCCCCCAGAGTGTGGAGATCACCCACAGCCAGGCCACCAAGGCCAACGGCATGCTGTCAGTCTGCCGAATTTTGAACATCGACCCGGCGCGTACCATGGCCATCGGTGACAGCGGCAACGACATCACCATGCTCAGAGCCGCCGGCCTGGGGATAGCCATGGGCGGCGCCCCGCAAGAAGTCAAAGACGCGGCGGCCGTGGAAACCGCCTCCAATATGGAGGACGGCGCCGCCGTCGCCATTGAGCGCTATATCCTGGGCGGACAGTGAGCCGCCCCAGAGAATGAAAAAGGAGAAACGTGCCATGATTCGGATTTATGCAGCGGAAAACTACGAAGAGATGAGCGAGAAGGCGGCCCGCATCATTGCGGCGCAGGTGATCCTGAAGCCGGAGTGTGTGCTGGGTCTGGCCACCGGCTCCTCTCCCGTGGGCACCTACCGGCGGCTGGTGGAGCGTTACAGGGCGGGCAAGATTTCCTTTGCCGGGGTGACCACGGTGAACCTGGACGAGTACAAGGGGCTCTCCGGCGCCCACGACCAGAGCTACCGCTACTTCATGCAGCACAACCTGTTTGACCATGTGGACGTGCGGCCCGAGTGCACCCATGTGCCAAACGGCCTGGCTGAGGACGCCCAGGCCGAGTGCGCCCGGTACGACGCCTTTGTCCGCAGCCTGGGCTGCGCCGACCTGCAGCTGCTGGGCGTGGGCCGCAACGGCCACATCGGCTTTAATGAGCCCTGCGGCGAGTTCGTGGTGCCCACCCATGTGGTGGACCTGACTGAGAGCACCATCGAGGCTAACGCCCGCTTCTTCGCCTCCCGGGACGAGGTGCCCCGCCAGGCCCTGACCATGGGCATCGGCGTGATCATGGGCGCCCGGAAGATTGTGATGGTGGCCAGCGGCGCGGACAAGGCGGACGCGGTGTACGGCATGGTGAAGGGCCCTGTGACCCCCCAGCTGCCCGCCTCCATCCTGCAGCTCCACCCTGATGTGACCCTGGTGGCGGACAGGGCGGCTCTGTCCAAGCTGTAAGAAAGCGACATATGCGCCGGACGGCACAGGGAGAAACATACGCAGGACAGCTGCGACGCGACCTGATTTTCCAGATAAAAACCGCAGGACAGAACAGCATAAACGCTGTTCTGTCCTGCGGTTTTGGTGTTGTTTTGGGACGCTGCCCTGCGGACAGGCTGTGCGTCAATTAGCCGTCGGCCACGGAGTTGGTGTTAAAGTTCAAGGTGGCGGTGCCGTCGCCGTTGTCGATCCAGACGCCGTCAATATGGGCGGCGGTAATAAAGGCCCACTGGGAGTGGGACAGGGTGGCGGTGCCGTCCTCCCGCAGTTCCAGCGTGCCCTCGCCCTGATCCACAAAGTAAATGTCCACAATGTAGGTGTAGGCGGAGCCGGCAGAGGGCGTGGTGGGTGTGCAGTTGTAGGAGTAGGCGCCGGCAAAGCCCACCAGGTCACCGGCGGAGCCGCCGTTGGCCAAGTCGAAGTTTTCGGTCAGTAGGGGGAAGTTGATGGAGCCATGGGTATAGGAGTAGCCTGGGCTGAGTATATTCAGATCGCCCAGGGCGGCATTCTCCGCCACCACCGTCTCATCGCTGGTGGCGTTGGTGACATAGGGGCTGTCGCTGATCGCGCGGGCGGTGAGGGTGTAGGTCTGGCCCTTGGTGAGGGGGGTGGAGAAGTTGGCATTGTCCGGCGTAACCCCCTCCAGCACGGCGGTCACCGTGTCAGACGGGTCGTTGACATTGGTGCGGGTGACCTCCACCTCGGCGGGATAGGCCTCGTAGGTGTAGGCGCCCGCATTGGACAGCTGGAGATTCATGGTGTCGGAGAAGGGGTCCCAGAAGTACTCCAGCATGGGGGCGGACTGTTCGCCCACTGCGGTAAAGGGGGCGGCGGCGGGAGCGGACATGCTGTGGCTGGTGTCGCCGATGGCAGGGCAGGCCACCACACGGGCCAGATACTCTCCGTAGGCGGCGTTAATCACATCCAGATAGCTGCCGGTGTAGGTGCCCGCACTGCTGTCGGAGGGAATGGGCTCGCTGGAGTAGAGGAAGCTGTCGTCCCCCTCGGCGGTGTCAGGGGCGCAGAAATAGAGCAGGTAGTAGTCCGCGCCCTCCACGCCGGTAAAGGAGTAGGTGCCGTCCTCGCTCATCACAAAGTCGGTAGGGGTGTTCAGAGGTTCGGCGGTCACGGTCTCGCCTCCGCTGCCGGAGGGGGCAGAGACATCGGTGCTGGCAAAGAGGGTATTCAGAATGGCGCCGGAGCTGTCCAGATAGCGCTGGGCGTTGGACACGGCGGTGGTGGCGCAGGAGGTGCACAGCAGGCAGATCAGCGCCGCCAGAGGCAGCAGTTTTTTTGCCTGTTTCATTTGCCCACATCCTTTCCCTTGGCGGTAAAGCAGGAGATAATTCCGGTGACGCAGCAGACCAGCAGCAGCACGATAATGGCTACCACGGGGGCGATGCCGCCCCGGGAGCCATACATGGTGAAGTTGCCGTACCAGTCGGCCCAGACAGGATAGCTGTTGAGGAAGAACAGGCCCACAGCGTAGGCATAGCAGGCCACGCCGAACATGTTGAGCAGCTGGGCGGGCCGGGCGGAGGAGAGCACATAGCCCTCCATGCACACCACGCCCAGGGCGATGGTCAGCAGGACCACCAGGTCAAAGTACTGAAACACGGCGCCGTAGATGCAGAAGGCCACCAGGCTCACCAGCCCCAGAAGGGCGCTGAACTGGCTCAGCTTTCCGCTGACGCCGGAAGCTTTTATGCGCTTGCGCATGCTTAACCCTCCTTCTCGTCAGAACGCTTCTTGCCGCCCAGGGTCCACACGGCGGTGAGCACCGCGCACAGGACAAAGCCCACGCCGGATACGGCCGAGATGGCCAGCAGGGTGGTCTCCCACCAGGGGACGATGGAGACAATGGCGGTATTGCTGCTCAGGCCGTTCTGGATAAAGGTGCGGGAGATAGCGTAGATATTGTGTTTGGTGATGTCCCGCAGGCGCTGGAGCATGAAGCCGTCGCCCGCCTCGATGTAGCTCTTGACGGCGTCGCCGTAGTCGCTGTTGCTGGCGCAGGTGTAGTCGATGCCGGCGGTGGCCTCCTCCTCAAAATGCATCTTGAAGCCGGACTGGGTGTAGCCGTCGGTAGTGGCGTGGCCCTTGAAGCCCCACTCGCCCTTGAGGACGTTGTGGACCAGGTTGTAGTTGGCGGAGGCAAAGCGGCAGCCCAGACGGTTGAAGCTGGTCATGATGCCCAGCGCGCCGCCGTCGCAGATGGCGCCCTCGAAGGAGCGCATGTAGATCTCGCGGATGGACTGCTCGTTGGCAAAGGTGGAGATGCCCTCGCGGAAGGTCTCCTGGTCGTTGAGGACAAAGTGCTTGGGGCAGTAGATGACACCCTGGGACTGCATGCCGATGGCCTCATAGGTGCCGATGATGTAGCCGAAGTTGCCGTCCTCGGAGTAGTACTGCCAGTTGCGGCCGCCCACGGGAGTGCGGTGGATGTTGCCGCCGCCGTACCAGATCTCGGTCAGGCCGCAGAAGGTGGCCTCAATGCCCATGACCCGGCCGCGGGACTCAAAGAGGGCCTTGTTCCAGGTGCGGGCGGTGAGGGCCTCGGTGACCCACTTGATGCCGTTGGCGCCCTCGGAGAGCAGGGGGCCGAAGCCGCTGTTGTCGTCGGTGCGGGGGGCGGCGGGCATGGCGATGCTCTCAATGGCGGCAGTGCCCCGGGAGTCCATGAGCATGCTGGCCATCTCGTCGATGGTGAGCTGGTCGATGAACTTGTTCCAGGTCTCCTCATCGTCCCACTCCACCAGGCGCATGTCGGAGAAGGTCAGGCCGTTGTCCGCGCCCTGAGTGAAGTCGGACACCGCGGGGGCGTCGGCGGGCTGCTCATACCAGTCCAGACTCAGCTCCTCCAGCAGAGCCTCGTTCATCTCCAGATGCATCTGCTCTACAGGGAAGGTGCCCGCCCAGTCGGAGCGGGAGAGGTAGGTCATCTCAATGCCGAAGGTGTTCAGGTCGGTGTGATCGAACTGGTTGGTGACCTCAATGGAGCTGTCAACCCGGGAGAGACGATAGCTCTCGGTGTCCAGGTCGGCCTGGGTCCAGGAGTAGGTCTTGGCGGCGCTGCCGTCGGCGGTCATGCCGTCGGCGGTGGTGTAGCCCTTGGCGGCCAGCACGTTGTTCAGGGCGTCGTGGGCGCTGTCGCCCACGGACAGGTAGTAGGTGCCGGCGGAGAGGATGTAGCCCTTGGCGCCCTTGGAGTCATAGCTGGCCAGGAAGTACCGCTCCACAGGGACGGTGACGGTCTGGCTCTCGCCGGGCTGGATCGTATCGGTCTTTTCAAAGCCCACCAGCTGGATGGCGGCCTTCTCTACATTGTTCTGCTTCTCATAGTCGCCGTAGGGGGTCTGGGCGTAGACCTCCACCACGCTCTTGCCCGCCACAGACCCGGTGTTGGTCACCTGGACGGTCACCTGATACTGGTCCTCCACGGCGTCGAACTCCACACCCTGGAGCACCTGGTCGAAGGTGGTGTAGCTCAGGCCGTAGCCGAAGGGATAGACCACCTCGTCGGCGTAGTTCCAGCCGCCGCCGGTGGAGGAGCCCACCGGGCTGGAGGCGCCGCCGCTGCCCATGACCGCGTCCTCATACCGGGTCTCGTAGTACTTGTAGCCCACATAGATGCCCTCGGCGTAGATGGTGTAGTGGAGGATGTTGGTGCCGTTGCCGTCGTTATCGGCGCAGTTGGCCAGAATCCAGTCCGCGTTGGCCCAGTTCATGGCGTTGCCGGCGGCATAGGTAATGGCCGGGGAGGACAGAGAGTTGGCGGCATAGGTGTCCACGGTGTGCCCGGAGGGAGCCACCTTGCCCACCATCACGTTGGCGATGCCCGTCCAGCCCACGGCGCCGGGCAGGCCGGAGAGCAGGCAGGCGTCCACGCCGTACTCATCCACCCAGTCCAGTTCCATCATCTGGTCGGAGTTGATGACGGCAATGATCCGGGAGAACACGCCGGCATCCTTCTGGCTCTTCAGATACTCCATCAGGGCCTCCTCGTTCTCGGACAGGCCCAGATAGTGACGGCCCTCAGCAGTGACCATGGCGCTGTCGTTGCCCTCGGAACCCACCCGGGTGAAGGTGACCACGGCGGCGTCGTTGTAATCGCTCTGCCAGGTGCTCTCCTTGGCCTTTACATCGGCGATGGGGGCCTCGTACACCTCGTCCTTGATGGTGAGGCTCAGCTTGGAGTAGACCTCCACCAGGGCGGTGTTCACGTTGTCCGCGCCCAGGGCCTCCTGGAGGGCGTCCACCATGCCCACGGCGGGGATGGACTCAAAGGCGGTGGCGTTGACGGCGGCGCTGGCCGAGTCCACCGAGTTGACCGAGCCGTTGCCGAAGATGGTGATCCGCTCGCCGGACTGGAGGGGCAGGGCGTTGTTGTCGTTCTTCAGCAGCACGGCGCCCTCCTCTGCCTGGGCGATGTTCTCAGCCGCCACAGCCAGCTCCATGTCCATGGTGGCCTGGCGGTTGGTGGTGTCGGTACCGAAGGGATTGTCGTAGTAGATGGTGTTGCCGGTCTCTCCCTCACCCAGCTCTACCACCTTGCTGGTGCTCAGGTTGAGCGCCTGGTTGATGATGCCCGCATTGTCGAACATCAGCACGGACGCCGACACGGAAAGGAACAGCACCAGTGCCATGACAGCGGCCAGGCCGCGGGTAATGAGTGCTTTCTTTTTCATAGGGAACCTTCCACTCTCCTTCCACTGAATTGCAGCAGCGGTTATGCTCCGGCGGGCTCCGGTGCATGAGACAGACCTCCTTCCTGAACGTGTGGGCCCGCCGGAATTCTGATATTCAGAATGCCAGAAATGGAAAGGCGTGGCGCACACTTTGCCCAAACGGCGGTTTTTCCTGCCGCAACGGTTCGGGCAAAAAATAAAACCGCCCCCACCGACCCTTGCAGGGGCGGATTGGGGGCGGTTTTGGCTGTTTTTGTCACATGGGCACGGGCACGCTCACGCGGAGCAGGAAGAGATTGTTCTCGGTGTGCAGGGTCATCTGCCCGCCGTATTTTTTGGCGGTCTCCCGGATGCTCTTCATGCCGTAGCCGTGGTAGTCCTCGGAACCCTTTGTGGTGCGGGGCAGGCCGTCGTCAAAGCTGAGCTCACCCTCGAAGTAATTCTCAAACTGAAAGAGGGCCAGGCCGTTCTTGGTCCACACCGACACGGCGATGACCCGCTTCTGGGGGTCGTCCAGCCGGAGCACTGCCCGGATGGCGTTGTCCAGGGCGTTGCCGAAGATGGCATAGATGTCCATGCTGTCCATAAAGGCCAGCCCGCTGCCGTCGGCCACGCAGGTCATGTTGATCTGATGGGTGTCACAGTAGAGGCTCTTCTCGGTGAGGATGGTGTCCAGCACCTCGTTGCCTGTCTCCAGGGTGGAGTCGTAGATGTGGATGGAGCGCTCTACCTCGTCCAGGTAGGCCTTCCGCTGCGCCTCGGGGACAATGGTTCGCAGGGCGGCCATCTGGTGCTTCAGGTCGTGGCACTTGCGGTTGATGAGGTCGATGTTCTCACGGGTCAGCTCGTACTGCTCCCGCTGCCGGTCCCGCAGCACCTGCTGGAAGGTGAGCTGCCGCTCCAGCCGGGAGCGGCGGATCTGGCTGACCTGAATCCACAGCAGGAAGAAGCAGCAGAACATGTCGTACAGGTTGCACACGATGTACAGCCGCTCCATGCCTGCCTCAAAGGCGGTGCTGGCTGCAATGCTGAAGATCCATACAATGATGAGCACGGTGATGGTGGAGGCCAGGGAGTGGTGGGTGTCCATATTGTACTGTTTTTTCTCCGCCATCTGCCGGGCAAAGAGAAAATAGGCCGGGACGGTGCTCACAAGAATAACCGCGATGCTGACAGCACTCCAGCCGGGCGCCATAACGACCGTGTCGGGGATGCCGGCGGCCAGACGGACGGCTTCCCGAAGGGCGTAGCAGAAGTGCTGCCAGGCATAGCCACAGGCCACGCAGTACAGGGCGTCCTGAGGGGTTACGGCGCAGCACAGCCAGACCATGCCCGCCGCCCCAAGAAAATAGAAAAACAATTCGGCGCCAAAGGGCAGACTGATAAGGCTCATGGCGCACAGGCAGCACAGACTGAGAATCAGCCTGAGCCAAAGGTGCTTTCTTTTGGCCAGCGGCAGAAAAAATGGGAGTATGCCCAGCAGCAGCTCCGAGAGGAACCGCAGGTGCAGGAGCATATTGGACAGCGGCTCATTCATGTGCCCCCACCTCCGTAGTAGTCGGTTACTGCGCTGAGAAATTCCTCCCGCTTTCGGCGGGAGATGATGAGCTGATCACCGCCCACCCGCACGGTGTCGGCGGTGATTTGCCGTACGTGGCGCAGATTGACCAGATATCCTTTGTTGCACCGGGCAAAGCCCGCGTCCCTGAGGGTGTTCTCCATCTCCGACAGGGTCCCGGGGGCGGTGTATATCCCGCTCTCCGTATGGATAATGAGCTGGTGGCGGGCCACCTCAATATAGGTAATCTCCTCTGCTGACAGGCGGAGCATACCTCCCTTGAAGGACAGGAGTACGCTGGGCCTTTTCCGCCGCGACAGGGTGGACAGAGCCTTGTCCATCTTCATGGCAAAGGCAAAGTATCTCACCGGCTTGAGCACAAAGTCCAGGGCGTCCACCTCATACCCCTTAATCGCGTATTTGGCCATGTTGGTGATGAAGATAATGATGACGTCCTGGTCTGCCGCCCGGATGCGCCGGGCTGCGGACATACCGTCCATCAGGGGCATTTCAATGTCCATCAAAATTACATCCCACACTGGCCGGTAATCCTCTGCAATGTCAAGGCCGTCGGGAAAGGAGGTGACCGCCAGCGGGGTATTCCGCTCCGCCTGGTACCGCTCCAGATAGTCCAGAAGCGTCTTGGCGGCGGCGGGATCGTCCTCAATGACAGCGACCTGTATCATGGGCGCTTCATCTCTCCTCTTTTTAAAATGTGCTGTGTTTTGATGCTGGGATTGCAGGGAAATTCGGTTTATTTTTATTATTATACACCGAAGCGCCAGGCCTTGGAAAGGACCAAAAAGAAGCGCATGCCAGACAGCGGCAGCTTAAAATAAGAGGGCAGTTATGGAGAGGAACCGCGGAGATACAGCGGGCGGCGGCGTACCGTCGAAATACGGTGACGGAAACTGCCAGACAAGATAAAATTTTCTGAGAGAAGGAAAAAGGAGACATTTTTTGCCGGTGCAGAAGAATTTCAGTATCTTTATATGTCAAAAATCGGATAAAAAGCGAAATGACATTTATAAATATTGCATAAATATTATGGCGAAATTTGGGATAAATTGAGATTGATAAAACTATAACAATGAAGTATACTGTGATTGTGAACGTGTTCATAAAAACAGGAGGCGCCTATGCCAAAGATCATTGACGAAGCCCGGACCCGGATTCTTATTACGGCCCGGCGGAAGCTGTTTGCCGAGGGGTACAGCGGTCTGACGCTGCGGAGCGTGGCCCGGGAGTGTTCCATTGCGGTGGGCACCATCTACAACTACTTCAAGGACAAGGACACTCTGGTGGCCTCAATTATGATGGAGGACTGGGTGGAGGTGCTTGCCCAGATGGACCGGGCCTGCGCCGGAGCGCCCACGGCAGCCGACGGCCTTGTGGACATCCAGCGGGCCATTAAGGGCTTTGGGTCCCTGTACGGGGCGGTGTGGGAGCAGTTCTCTCAGACCGGCGGGTCCTCCGGGGCCATCAACAGCCGCCACCGCATGCTGCGGGACCAGATCTCCCAGCGTATTCTGAGCATGATGGAGCGGCTGGACATGGAGGACAGGATACTGGCCCCTGTGCTGGCGGAGACTGTGTTGGCGGCGGCGTTACAGCCGGATATCGGCCAGGAGGAGATCCGGATTCTGGCCGGACGGCTGCGGTAAGACCAGGAAACAAAGAAAAGGGAGCGAGAAATTATGAGCAGCTTTAAGGACCTACGCATTGTGGACAATTTCTACCAGACTTCCGCGTTTTTTCCCATGCCGACCGTGATGATCGGCACCCTGACCGACGACGGCAAGACCACCTTCGGTCCCTACTCGCTGTGCCAGCCCTACTACATCGCGGGCAAGGAGTTCTACGCCATGCTGCTGTGCTGCCGCAATTCCTCCAACACGGCCCAGAACATCCTCAAGCATAAGAAGTGCACCATCAACTTCATTCCGGACAGCCGCAGGCTGTTTAAGGAGGCGGTGCGGATGGGCTTCCCCGGCGACACCCCGGAGGAGAAGATGAAGGACTGCATCTTCACCCTGGAGGACGGCCTGCGCAAGGAGGCCGACCCGGAGGGCGTGTATCCCCAGGTCATCGCCGAGTGCTTCCAGGTGTTTGAGTGCACCTGGGTGGACACCCTGGACAACGCCCAGGACGACCAGCCCGGCCTGCTCAACGGCTACCCCGGGCCCTACCACGACTTCAACGGCATCACCTCTGAGTTTGGCGCCCACTTCATCCTAAAGGTGGAGAAAATCCTCATGAAGGAGAAGCAGTACAACGCCATTGTCAACGGCGTCACAGCCAGCGGCTTCCCCCGGGTGCCGGTGGACTACGGCTACCGGGACTCCAAGAACTTCTGGTACACCAAGTTCCGCCGTCCCATCCCCGAGCTGCTGCCTGTGCGGCAGACCACGGTGGAGTCGGTGAAATACGCCGCCGACCGCATTGACGACAAGATCAAATTCACCGACGAGGCCTGCGCCAAGCTGGTGAAGGTGCCCCGCATCTTCCTGCCCACCGCCCTCAAGGGCTGCGTGGCCTGGGCCAGGGAGCACAATGTGACCCTCATCACCGCCGAGCATATGGACATCATCAACGACAAACGTGCAAAGGAGAAGAACAAATGAAAGTAGTACTTGCCGGCGCATTTGGCAACCTGGGCACCGATATCCTGCGCGCCCTGGTCCGGGGCGGCTATGAAGTGGTGGCCGCCGACCTGAAGGTCAAGGAGGTGGAGGGCCTCTCCGGGGGCTATACCGCCCGGTCCATTGACGTGACCAGGCCGGAGACCATGAGCGGCCTGTGCGACGGGGCGGACATTGTCATCACCACCGTGGGCCTCACCGGGGCCTCCGCCACCATCACCAACTACGACATTGACTACCAGGGCAACCTGAACCTGCTGCACGAGGCCCAGAAGGCGGGGGTAAAGGGCTTCACCTATATCTCGGTCATTCAGGCCGACAGCGATCCCAAGGTGCCCATGCTCCACGCCAAGGCCATGTTTGAGGAGGAGCTGAAAAAGAGCGGCATCCCCTATGTCATCCACCGGCCCACCGGCTACTTCTACGACATTGCAAAGGTGTTCATGCCCATGATTGAGAAGGGGGAGGTGACCCTGCTGGGCAAGGTGGACGCCCACGCCAACGTCATCGACACCGCCGACTTTGCCGATTTCATCCTTCTGCACATGCTGGACCACAACAAGATCTATGATGTGGGCGGAAACGAGACCTACTCCTACGAGGAGATTGCCCGCATGTTCTTTGAGGCGGCAGGCAAGCCCGCCGTTATCAAGCGGGCGCCGGTGTTCCTCTTCGACGTGCTGGCCTGGGTGAATAAACGGAAAAAGAACGGCAAAGAGGCCATCATCCGCTTCTCCAAGTGGACCCTGACCCACGAGCTGGTGGGCAAGGATACATACGGCAAGAAGAGCTTCCGGGCTTATATCGCGAGCTGCTACGGCAAATAACGGAGGGATGCGTCATGGAGCTTTCTGAAATGCTGAGGCTGGCCTTCCCGGCCACCATCTGGGTTGTGCTGGCAGTGTGCGCCCTGCTGAGCGCGGTGGGGTTTTATAAATTTGTGTACTTTCTCTCCGTGGGGTACGGCTTTGCCGTGTGCGGCGCAGGAGCGGCCATCCTGGTGATGTACGGCGGCTCTCTGACGGTGTGGAGCATTCTGCTGTGTGTCCTGCTGATGGTGTACGGCGTCCGCCTGGGCGGTTTCCTGCTGTGGCGGGAGATCAAGAGCGCCTCTTACCGCAAGACCCTGAAGGAGGCCACCGGCGGGGACAAGCCCATCCCGGTGTTTGTCAAAGCGGCCATCTGGGTGTGCGTGGCCATCATGTATGTGCTGCAGGTCTCCCCGGTGTTCTACCGGGCGGCCAACGGCGACCAGGGCGGCGTGATGGCCCCGGTGGGCGCGGTGATCATGATTCTGGCCCTGGTGCTGGAGAGCGTGGCCGACAAGCAGAAATCGGCTGCCAAGGCCAGAAATCCCCGCCGCTTCTGCGACACCGGGCTGTACCGCCTGGTACGCTGCCCCAACTACCTGGGCGAGGTGCTGTTCTGGACCGGTGTGCTCCTGTCCGGCGCCGGCGCCCTCAGGGGGGCTGTTCAGTGGATCGTCGCCATTCTGGGCTATATTCTCATTGTGTATGTCATGTTCAGCGGCGCCAAGCGGCTGGAGCTGCGGCAGAACAGAAACTACGGCGCCGACCCGGAGTACCAGGCCTATGTGAAGCGCACCCCCATCCTGCTGCCCTTTATCCCCTTGTACCATCTGGAAAATGTGAAGTTTATCGTGGCCTGAGCCGTCTGTACACAGGAAGAAGGGAACGAATATGAACGGAATTACTGTCCCCATGGCAGTCGTGGACTTTATCCCCGTGGTGCTGTTCTTTGCCGCCGCTGTGCTCCTCCAGCGGGATTTGTACAACAAGATGATCAAGGGAGCCTACGCCCTGCTGGCCACCGGATCCATCATGGTGCTTATCGGCGGGCTGTTCAAGGCGGGATGGAAGATCCTCTACGCCCTGGCCGTCTGCGACTATCCGCTGCTGGAGAACAGCTTCTTCCCCATGCAGGGGCCCGGGTTCCTGCTGGTGTTCCTGTCCCTGGCGGGCATGTTTACCCGCTGGAACAGGGGCAGAACAGCGGTCATGAGCGTGGCCGCCGTTCCGGTATACACCAGCTCCATCCCCTTTGTCATCATGCAGACCGTGGGCTGCGCCGGCACCCAGTGGTCCCTGTTCGCCCTGTCCCTGAAGATGAAGCAGCGGCTGGCGGCAGTTCTGTATGTGGTCTCCTTCTGCTTTATGGTGGGGATGGGCTACCTGAGCGCCACCTTTGACGACAGCTCCGGCATGCACTGGACGGCCCAGTGTGTAAACATTGTGTCCCAGGGCGCGTTCCTGTGGGGCACCGTGCTGCTGCACAGGGCCGGGCTGGCCGACTGGAAGTTTGAGAACAAGAAAATCGCCGCCTGCTGAGAGCGCGGGAGGAAACAGAGGAGAGAGGGCGGCACAGATTGCCGCCCTCTCTGATATTGAGGTGAGAATGTGAGAAAGGATCAGCTGATTGCCCGCTGGGCCCGGGACTTTTCCCTCTCCCAGGTGGATTTGGGAGAAAACGCCCGCCTGAAGGTGGGACCCATGACCTTTTCTCTGAAACAGTGGCAGGTGGCAGACGTGGGCAACCTGTCAGTGATGGCAGGCAGCGCTTTGCTTGGGCTGATGAAGATGGACACCGTCATCCTGACACCCCTGTACCGGGACGCGCCTCTTTTCTCCTATGATCGCATCCGGGTTCTGGGGGCGGACACCATGCTTGTGGAGCTGTACGACACCCAGGTGGCAGGCGCGGCCTGCCTGGAGGGGAGCCTGGCGGCGCTGGAGGAGCTGAAAGCGTCTCTGGGGGATATTGGGAATTATAGTCAGGGCGCCCGGTGGTACGACGCCATCCGCCTGCCTCAGAGCCTGGCCAAAAAGGGGCGGGGCATGTCGGAGCGGCTGGACCGGGCCGCCCTGAGGGCCGCTGAGCTGTACAGCGCCCTGCTGAGCCGGGCGCCCAGGTGCGGCCGGGAAGAAAAGACGGCAAAGACCATGGACTATGTGCAGGGGCTGCTGGACCACGGCGGCGCCAGCACGGACCTGTTTGTAAAAAAGCTGGGGCAGAGCCGTACGGCGTATATCTTCCGGCACATCCTCTTTGGCGTGGAATAGGCTGAGCGGCTGAAAGAAGAGAGAGACACTGCGTCCCGCCGGAGCATATGCTCCGGCGGGACGCGCTGTCTTGAGGGAAGAGCGGAAGGTTAAATCTGCTGAATAAACTGCGCCACAAAGTAGAGGGCCGCGCCGATGCAGTTGGAGTGGTCATAGTAGCGGCAGATGGACAGATAGGGCTTCTCCTGATAGAACGGGTCCAGTCGCCGCAGACGCTGATCCAGGGCGTCAAAATTCTCATCCATAAAGCGGGAGAGCTTTCCGCCCAGCACAATTTCACAGTCCAGCGCGGCATAGATATTGGCAATGCCCACGGCCAGATCGTCCAGATAGCGCGCCCAGAGGGCGGAATAGGCGGCGTCGCCCCGGGAGAGGGCCTGGAAGAAGCCCTCCAGGGTGACGCCTATATCGTCGGAGAGCCGGGCGGTGGAGCAGTAGGCCTCCAGGCAGCCCCGGCGGCCGCAGCTGCACGGGGCGCCGCCGGGATGGATGCACATGTGGCCAAACTCGCCGGAGCGGCCGTTGGTGCCCAGATAGGCTGTGCCGGAGGTGAGAATGGCGCCTCCCACGCCCCGGCTCACAGACAGATAGGCCATGTGCTGCACGCTGCCGGTGCGCTCCCAGCACTCGGCAAAGCCTCCTGCATTTGCGTCGTTGACCAGGCAGACCGGGTAGGGGATGTGCTCGGCAATGCAGTGGACGTCCAGTTTGCGCACACCCAGCGTGGGGGCGGCGGTGACGTACCGCTGGCCGTTGTCCACAATGCCGGGGATGCTGATCCCCACCCCCAGCAGCCTGCTCCGGTCCAGGCCCAGCTCGTCAATGAAGCACTCGATGGTCTGGGACAGGCGGACAGAGTACTCCTCGCCTGTATGGAAGGGCAGATTGATAACCCGGAAGCCCAGCTCGTGGACCTGGAGATCCAGGGCCGCCAGACGGATATGCTGAGAGGAGATCTCCACCCCCAGCGCCCAGCGGGCCCGGGGCACCACAGAGAGAATCCGGGGTTTGCGCCCGCCGTTGGAGCCGGCCGTCTCGGAGTTGTCCACCAGGCCCATTCCAATGAGCTCCGTCAGGTTCTGGGTCAGAGTGGGCAGGCTCATGGAGAGCCGATAGGCCAGCTCCTGCTTCGTCAGCGGCTCCGCTGCATGGTAGAGATAGTGAAATACCCTGTTTCGATTGATTTTTCGCAGTTCCACGGTGGAGTGAGGAGAGGACTTGCCCATAGAAATCACCATTTTTACAAAAGTGTTTTATAAAAATAATATCACAGTTTTTATAAAATACAAGGGAGATTATAAAAAATTATAGGAAATCCAGAGGGAAAGAAGAACTATTTTCCGCAAGAGACTTGACAATATACAAGGGCTGCCGTACAATATGACCGGAACTTATAGAAAATATTTTAATAAAAGTTTTAAACGAAAATGCTTTCTGAAATGGAACGGAGGAACGGGCATGGAGCAGGCGTTTAATCCCTATCTCCCCAGCTGGGAGTACATCCCGGATGGGGAACCCCACGTATTTGACGGCCGGGTGTATGTGTACGGCTCCCACGACCGCTTCGGCGGGCCGCTCTTCTGTATGAACGACTACGTCTGCTGGTCCGCGCCTGTGGACAATCTGAAAGACTGGCGGTATGAAGGGGTCATCTACCGCAAAAATCAGGACCCCATGAACAAGGGGGGCCATCGGTGCCTGTACGCGCCCGATGTGACCCGGGGACCGGATGGCCGGTACTACCTCTACTACGCCTTTGACTTCCTGGGGGTTATGGCGGTGGCGGTGTGCGACACCCCGGCGGGACACTACCGGTTCCACGGCCATGTGAAGTTCCCGGACGGGCACATCTGGGGCACCAGGTCGGGGGAGCCCTTTCCCTTTGACCCGGGCGTGCTCACCGACGACGACGGCCGGGTCTGGCTCTACTCCGGCTTTGCCACCAAGGTGCCTGCCGTGGCCTCCGGGTTCCACAGCCTGACCAACCCGGGGGGCGTGGTACTGGAGCTGGAGCCGGACATGGTGACCATCAAGTCCGGACCCGACCTGCTCTTCCCCACCAAGGGGAAGCCGGGGGCCTTTGAGAATCACGCCTTCTTTGAGGCCAGCTCCATCCGCAAGGTGGACGGGCAGTACTGCTTTGTCTACTCCTCGGAGCATAACCACGAGCTGTGCTGCGCCATGGGGCCCACGCCCAGGGGCCCCTTCACCTTCGGAGGCACTCTGGTGGATATGGGCGACCTGTTCCTGGACGGCAATACCGATGAATCAAGAGCCGTCAACTACCTGGGCAACACCCACGGAGGAATTGTGGAAATTGGGGGAGCGTGGTATGTGTTCTACCACCGCCAGACCAACCGGCACTCTTACTCCCGCCAGGCCTGCGCCGAGAAGCTGGAGCGGACGGCGGAGGGCGGCTTCCGCCAGACGGAGGTGACGAGCTGCGGCCTGAACGGCGGGCCGCTGAAGGGGGAGGGGGAGTACCCGGCCCGCATCGCCTGCAACCTGTGGAGCGGGAAGGGGACCGCCCGGTACGACATCCGGTTCCCACGGCTGCGGCTGGCCGCCCACCCCTACTTCACCCAGGAGGGGAAGGACGGCGAGGAGCGGGACAGCCAGTATATTGCCAATATGAGAGATGGGGCGGCGGCAGGCTTCAAGTATTTTGCCGTTCAGTCCCTGAAATCCGTGTCCGTCCAGGTAAGGGGCCGGGCCGATGGAGCGCTTCTGGTGTCCGATACGCCGGACTGCAAGTCCCCGGCGGCCCGGATTGCGGTAAAGCTCAGGGGGGACGGCTGGAAGGAACTGGGCGCACCCTGTGCCATCCCCGACGGAACACGGGCGCTGTACTTCAAATTTATGGGGCGGGGAAGGCTGGACTTCCGCTCCTTCACGCTGACAGGCGGCGCGCCGTGACGCCGGCGGAGGAATTTTTTGCACTCACAATAAAATGTTAAAAACAGAGGAGAAGGTGTGCGTATGGAGCTTCTGCTGGGCATTGACCTGGGCACGTCGGGAACAAAGGCCGTGCTTTTTGACAGCGGCGGCCGCCGCGTGGCCGGCCATACCGTAGAGTATCCCCTTTACCAGCCCAAAAACGGCTGGGCGGAGCAGGACCCGGAGGACTGGTGGCGGGCGGTACAGGAGACGGTGCGTACCGTGCTGGCAAAAAGCGGCGCCAGGCCTGAGGATATCCGGGGCGTGGGCATCGCCGGCCAGATGCATGGCCTGGTCATGCTGGACGGCCATGGCCAGGTGCTGCGGAAGGCCATTTTGTGGTGTGACGGCCGCACCCAGCTCCAGTGCGACCAGATTACAGAGCTGGTGGGACGGGAGAAGCTGCTGTCCATCACTGCCAACCCCGCCCTCCCCGGTTTCACCGCCGGGAAAATCCTGTGGGTGCGGCAGCATGAGCCGGAGATTTATGAAAAATGCCGCCACATCCTTCTCCCCAAGGACTATATCCGCTATAAGCTCACCGGGGAATTTGCCACTGAGGTGTCGGACGCCTCGGGCATGAACCTGCTGGATGTGCCCAAGCGGCAGTGGAGCAACGAGATCCTCTCCCTGCTGGACATTGACCGGTCTATGCTGGGAACGATGTACGAGTCCTGCCAGGTGACCGGCCAGGTTACAAAGGCCGCGGCGGAGGCCACCGGCCTGGCTGAGGGTACCATTGTGGTGGGCGGTGCGGGGGACAATGCCGCCGCCGCCATCGGCACCGGCGTGGTGGAGAAGGGCAGGGCCTTCACCACTCTGGGCACCTCGGGGGTTATCTTCGCCCATGCGGACAGCGTGACCATCGACCCCCAGGGCAGGGTGCATACCTTCTGCTCCGCCGTGCCCGGCGCGTGGACGGTGATGAGCTGCACCCTGGCCGCCGGACTTTCCCTCCAGTGGCTGCGCAACCAGCTCTGTCCCGCCGAGCGGGAGACCGCTGCCGCCCTGGGGGTGGACCCCTATGAGCTGATGACAGCGGAGGCGGAGAAGAGTCCCATCGGCGCAAATCGTCTCATCTACCTGCCCTACCTGATGGGGGAGCGGTCCCCGCTGCTGGACTCGGACGCCAGAGGCGTGTTCTTCGGTCTGTCTGCCATCCACACCCGGGGCGACCTGATCCGGGCGGTGATGGAGGGGGTGGCCTACTCCCAGCGCCAGTGTCTGGACGTGTTCCGGGAGATGGGGGTGGACGTGTCCGACATGGCGGTCTGCGGCGGCGGCGGGCGGAGCCGCCTGTGGCGTCAGATGCTCGCCGACCTGTACGGCTGCCCGGTCAAGACCATCGCCTCCGAACAGGGCCCCGCCCTGGGGGCGGCCATCCTGGCGGGCGTGGGCGCGGGTGTGTACGGTACCGTGGCACAGGGCTGCGCCGCGGCGGTGCGCACGGGAGAGCGCACCGCGCCGGACGGCGCCGCCTCGGCGGCCTACGAGCCCTGCTACAATCTATACCGTAACCTGTATCCGGCGCTGCGGGAGCAGTTCCGCGCGCTTGCGTCCCTGGGGTAAGGAGGAGAGAAAATGGAGATCAGAAGCGTCTTTGACAGCGCATTTGCTTCCTACGGTCAGGTTCACACAGGCTATGACCTGGCGGGGCTGCTGAGCGCCATGGAGTCCATTCCCCTGCCGGAGCAGGGGACGGCCTACCGGCCCTCCATCCCGGAGCTGGAGGGGGCCGACTGCTTCCGGGAGCTGGAGGACCGGGCCTTTGGCGGCCTGCCCATCCAGGTGGGCATGTGCTGGGGCCGCAACACCAGGCTCAACTGCCTGGAATATCACCGCAGCAGCGAGTTCAATGTGGGCGCCTCGCCCTTTGTGCTCCTGCTGGCCCACCAGTGGGAGATAGAGGGCGGCGTGCTGGACACGGACAGGGTAGTGGGGTTCTATGTGCCCGCCGGCATCCTGGTGGAGGTGTACGCCACCAGCCTGCACTATGCCCCCTGCCATGTGGACGGGGAGGCGGGGTTCCGGGTGGCAGTGGTGCTACCCAGGGGCACCAATACGGAAAAGCCGGAGCTGACCAATCTGCCGGGTGAGAGCCGCAGGCTGTGGGCCCGGAACAAGTGGCTCCTGGCCCATCCGGACAGCGCTGAGGCTCAGACAGGCGCTCCGATTGGGCTGCGGGGCAAAAACACAGAGATAGAAGAAGAGGCGTAACAGAGGAGGAGAAGAACATGCTGGAAAATATTCCTGAGGTCAAGCTGGGAATCGTGGCGGTGAGCCGTGACTGCTTCCCCATCGCCCTGTCGGAGCGGCGGCGGAGCGCCATTACGGCGGCCTACAAGGGCGCGCTCTATGAGTGCCCTGTCACCGTGGAGAATGAGGGCGACATGCTCAAGGCGGTGGAGGACGTCAAGAAGGCCGGCTGCAATGCGCTGGTGGTCTTTCTGGGCAATTTCGGTCCCGAGACGCCTGAGACCCTGATCGCCAGGTACTTTGACGGACCCTGCATGTTTGTGGGCGCCGCCGAGGGGGACGGCGACCTGATCAACGGCCGGGGCGACGCCTACTGCGGCATGCTCAACTGCTCCTACAACCTGGGCATGCGCCATCTGAAGGGGTACATCCCGCCCTATCCGGTGGGCACGGCGGAGGACGTGGCCGGGATGATTGCCGAGTTCGTGCCCGTGGCCCGGGCGGCCATCGGCGTGAAAAATCTGAAGATCATCACCTTTGGCCCCCGGCCTCAGGACTTTTTCGCCTGCAACGCCCCCATCAAGGGCCTCTATGAGCTGGGCGTGGAGGTGGAGGAGAACTCCGAGCTGGATCTGCTGGTCAGCTTCCAGGCTCACAGGGACGACCCCCGCATCCCCGGCGTGTGTGCCGACATGGCCGCCGAGATGGGGGAGGGGCGCTACTACCCCGACCTGCTCGCCCGTATGGCCCAGTTTGAGCTCACTCTGCTGGACTGGGCGGAGGAGCACAGGGGCGCCCGGAAGTATGTGGCTTTTGCCGACAAGTGCTGGCCCGCCTTCCCCAGCCAGTTTGGCTTTGAGCCTTGCTATGTCAACTCCCGCCTAGCCAGCCGGGGCATCCCCGTGGCCTGCGAGGTGGATATCTACGGCGCTCTCAGCGAGTACATCGGCGCCTGCGTCTCCCGGGACGCGGTGACCCTGCTGGATATCAACAACTCTGTGCCCAGGAGCCTGTACGACGCGGAGATTTCCGGCAGGTTTGACTACAAGCTCACCGACACCTTCATGGGCTTCCACTGCGGCAACACCCCTTCCTGCAAGATGTGCGCCGGCCGGGCGGTGAAGTACCAGCTCATCCAGAACCGGCTGCTGGAGAACGGCGGCGAGCCCGACTTTACCCGGGGCACCCTGGAGGGGGACATCGCCCCCGGCGACATCACCTTCTACCGCCTCCAGTGCGACAGCGAGGGCGTTCTGCGGGCCTACATCGCCCAGGGCGAGATCCTGCCGGTGGCTACCGGGTCCTTCGGCGGCATCGGCATCTTCGCCATCCCGGAGATGGGACGCTTCTACCGACATGTGCTGCTGGAGAAGCGCTATCCCCACCACGGCGCGGTGGCCTTCGGGCACCACGGCCGCGCGCTCTTTGAGACCTTCCGCCTGCTGGGCGTGGGGGACATCGCCTATAACCGGCCCGCCTCCCTGCCCTATCCCACGGAAAATCCCTTTGCCTGATTTCTTCGGTGGGCATGGTTCCCCTGATATCGATGCGGGCGAATTCAATGCCATACCGCCGGCCGGGGTTCAAGATGTGGTATTTTGCAATCCGGGAGTAAAAACTGTCGGAGTGGAACACGAAAAGCGAGTGGTTTTTTTAGGCGCGTTGTGCTATCATAAAATAAAATGGCATAAAGCGGCAGGCAATATCCTGGTTTGCCGGGTTATCGGACCCAATATGCTGACAAAACCAAAACATCTCAATGAAAGAATGGGAGGCCCCATATTTTATGAGCATTACCGTTTCTGATCTGCTCGATCTGTCCCACACCATGGCGGGGGAATACCTCAGCCGGTTTCGGTACCCCTGGGAGGCTCTGGACGGCATCAAGGAGCTGATCCTCTCCCTGGGCAGCCAGCTCTCCCCGGAGGAATACAGCCAGCCCCAAGAGCACGTCTGGGTTCACAAGACCGCGGTGGTGGCGCCCACCGCCTACCTGGGTGCGCCCTGTATCATCGGCCCGGAGACCGAGGTGCGCCACTGCGCATTCATCCGGGGCTCCGCCCTGGTTGGGGCCCACTGCGTGGTGGGCAACTCGGTGGAGCTGAAAAACGTCATCCTCTTTGACAACGTCCAGACACCTCACTACAACTATGTGGGCGACTCCATCCTGGGTTACAAGAGCCACATGGGCGCAGGCTCCATTACCTCCAATGTGAAGTCGGACAAGACGCTGGTGGTGGTGAAGGGAGAGACAGACATGCCCACCGGACGGAAGAAGATGGGCGCCATCCTGGGCGATTTTGTGGAGGTAGGCTGCAACTCGGTTCTCAACCCCGGCACCATCCTGGGCCGGCACAGCAGCGTCTACCCCACCTCCTGCGTCCGGGGCGTTGTCCCCGCCAACTGCATCTATAAGGACAAGGACCATATCGTCCCCCGGCAGGAGCGATAAGCTGCGGACAGAACATAAAAATGCGGCAGGCACTTATTTGCCTGCCGCATTTTGTTTCCCTGTTGCATTGGGGAAAGGGGGGCCGCTGAGGGACAGGAAGCGGCCGGGGTGGGACTGGCGGTGTGTGCAGGTTCAGGCCGGACACTGCCTGCCGGTGTGGTCAATGGTATAATCAGTGCCGCAGGTGCCCGGAAGGATGAGCTGGGAGATGGGAACAAAGGTGTACCCTTCCTGGAGCAGGGTCTCCAGAATGGTGGGCAGGGCCTCGGGCGTATGGAGGGCGGCGTTGTGAAAGAGAACGATGGAGCCGGGCTGCACCTTGCTGGTAACCCGCTGGACGATTTCAGAAGCGGGCAGGTCCTTCCAGTCCAGACTATCGCTGTCCCAAACAGGTTCAAGCTGCCGGGGCCCGGGCTCTGTGAGACCCGCAAGGATAAAAGGCGCTGGCGGAGTACAGCCGCCGGAAGCGGACAGGGGAAATTAACCATTGGAGGGGTTGAGTACGGGGATGAAGATGGTGTATACCACCAGAACCAGCACGGCCAGAAGGGCGATAACCGTCACATAGAGGGCCAGGCTGGCCAGGACGCGGTTCATATCGCCGCGCCTGTTGTAGAGCACATTTCCCGCGATGGCGCCGATCAGGCCCAGGACAATCAGGGCCGCGCCGACATAGACCACCGGGGACAGGGACAGGTTGACGCCGATGCCCTCCTGTACGGAGAGGACCAGACAGCCCACCAGGGCCAGAATCAGACCCAGCAGCGCCGCGGCAATGGAGGCCGCGTTGATGAAATCCAACTTATTGAGCTTCATGTTTATCCTCCTTCTTCGCGCTGAGCTTATTCAGGACGGGCGTCATGGCCAGCAGATAGAGCACGTAGATGACGGCCGCGTCCACTGCATACAGGCCATAGACCCAGGCGGGGGTGACGGGGATGACCCGGGAGGAGGAGGACAGGCCGTTCATCAGGTTGGAGTTGACATAGGCGTAGCAGATGCGGTGGGCGGAATCCCGGAGGGCATTGAGCACGTCGGGGTCGCTCTGGTAGCCCTCGATGAACATGGACTGGTCGCTGACGGTGCAGAGGAACAGGTCGGTGCCGGCCAGGACCATCTCGCGGGGGACCACCTTGTCGCTGGGGCCGCTGACGAAGTCGGTGATGACCACACCGTGGAAGCCCCATTCGTCCCGCAGGACGCCGGTGCACAGGTTGTAGTGAGAGCTGGAGTAGGTGGTGCCCACCCGGTTCATGGAGGTCATGATGCCCATACCGCCGCCCTCAGCCACAGCCATCTCAAAGGGCTTGAGGTAAATTTCGCGGATGGCCTGCTCGTTGGAGAAGGTGCACACGGAGGAGCGGTTATTCTCCTGCTCGTTGAGGGCAAAGTGCTTGGTGTAGGTCACCACGCCGTGGGCCTGGGCGGTGGAGGCAACGGCGTAGGCCATGGCGCCGGAGAGATAGGCGTCCTCGGAGAAGTACTCCCTGGTACGGCCGCAGATGGCTACCCGGTGGATGTTGCAGGCGGGGGCGTACCAGCCGGTGGTGCCGGTCAGCAGGCAGTCCTGGGACACAAAGTAGCCCAGCTGGGCTACCAGCTCTCTGTTCCAGGTGCAGGCCAGCATGCTCTCAGAGGGGAAGGTGTAGCAGCTCTCGCCGCCCAGCTGGGAGGAGTCCAGGCCGGCAGGGCCGTCCTTGTCCACGGAGGCGGGCTTGTTGATGCTGCTGACCATGTTGGTTTTAAAGCCGCCGTAGGCCACGATGGACATGAGCTCCTCCGCTGTGAGCTGGTCCAGAAGCATGTCCCAGTACTCGTTGTCGTATTCCAGCCCCATCAGGGCCATGATGGTCAGGCCGTTGCTCTGGCCCGTGGCGGGGGCGGGTTCCCCGCTGGACTCGAACGTGGGGTTGAAGCTGCCCAGCAGCGCCTTAGTGGCCTCAATGTCCCCCGCCTTCTGGGCAGGAATGGTGCCCATCCAGTCGTTCCGGGTTACATATACCGTGCCGGGATAGTAGTAGTTCATGTTCACGTCGTCAAACCGGTTGGTGATTTTCTCGCCGTTGGCCCCGTAGGAGTAGGTCTCGGCGTCAAAATTCTCCTGGGTGTAGGTGCCCGCCAGGGAGGCGTCGCCGGGGGCGGTCATTTTGGAGGCATCCATGGCAATGCCTGCGGCGCCCTTGGCGGCCAGAATGTTGTTGACGGCGTCGTGGGCGTTGGCGCCTGCGGCGAAGTAGTACAGGCCGTCGTCCACAATATAGGTTTTGAGATTATTGGCGTCGTAGGCCCGCATCTCGGCCTTGTCCACCTCGACGGTCAGGGTCTCGCGCTCGCCGGGGGCCAGCAGCTGGGTCTTGGCAAAGCCCACCAGCTGCACGGAGGACTTCTCCACGCCGTACTGCTTGTCATACTCGGTGTAGGGGGACTGCATGTAGAAACCCACAGCCTCTTTGCCTGCGTAGGTGTCGCCGGTGTTGGTGACCGTTACGGACAGGGTGAAGCTGGTGGGATTCTCCTGAAGGGAAAAGTCGGAGTAGGCGAAGGTGGTGTAGCTGAGGCCGTAGCCGAAGGGATACTGGACGGTGGCGGCGTAGTCAAAATCGCCGGCGTTGCCGGTGCCCAGGACCACGTCCTCATACCGGGTTTCAAAGTAGCGGTAGCCCACATAAATGCCCTCGACATAATTAATGTAGTTGCCGACCCGCTCTCCGCCGCTCATCAGGCCCTGGTCCTCGGCGCTGTTCTCGTAGTTGAGCATGGCGATGGGGGACTCCACGTCGTAGGCAAAGGTATCCGTGGTCTTGCCGGAGGGGTTGATCTCGCCGGTGAGGATGCGGGGGATGATCCCAATGCCGGCGTCGCCGCTGAAGTTGATATAGAGCACGGAGAGGTTGTCAAACTGCTCCAGATAGCCGCACTCCACTGTGTTGGAGGTGTTGAGCAGAACCACCACGTTGGTGAAGTTTTCAGAGGCATACTGAATAAGGGCCTCCTCGGTGTCGGTAAAGCGCAGGTCGTCCACCGTAATGTCCATGGCCTCGGCGCCGCCGCTGAAGAGCACCACGACAGCCAGGTCATTGTAAGAAGAGATGGAGTCTCTGACCTCGGCGGGGAATTCGGCAGGGTCGGCCTCCTCGGTAAGGCTCTGATAGTAGGAGATCATGGTGGGGTTGACCGCAAAGCCGGCGTCGGTGAACTGCTGTTCCATGGAAGGGGCGTTGTCCGAGACGGATACGCCGGCGGAGAGCATGTCGTCCCGGCTGTAAATGCCCAGGAAGGTGGTTCTGGCGGGCTCCACGGGCAGGCCGTTGTTCTGCAGGAGGATTACGCCCTCGGACTGGACCTCCTCGGCGTAGGCCCGCTCATCGGCCTCCAGCTGCTCGCTGGAGGTGTAGTCCAGATTGAAGTAGTTGGTATTTTCGCTGCCTGCGTTCTCATCCGCCTCAATTCGGAAGGCGGACTGATGGAAGAAATTGCTGACCAGGGTGCTGTATGAAAACGCAAAGTAGTTCAGCGCGATCAGGACCGCCAGAAAGAAGGCCACGACCACGTACAGAAGCCCATAGAGCTCTTTTCTCTTAATTTTCATGGATCAACCCTCCATATCCGCAACGGAGGCGCTGCCGGAGAAGGTGACGATATCGCCGTGTCCCAGTCCCCAGTTGTACTGTGCCTCAATTGCAATCTGATAGCTGCCCGTGGCCTCGTCGTACTGGGCGTGGTACTCATAGGGGTCTGTGAACAGCTGGTAGGTATCCTGGAGCTCGCTGACCAGGAGGTGCGTGCCGTACTCGGGCTCTTCCGCGCCTATGGGGAACTTGGTCCAGAGGATGTAGTCGCCGGCCGGGTCCTCGTGGATGTCGAAGTTTCCGTCGGTCAGGGAGATGGTGGAGTCGGTGAATACGATGACGTACTCGTCGGCCGCCTCGTCGTACGTCCAGTTGCCGGACCGGTTGAAGTACCAGCCGGCGCCGGTGTTGGTCAGGCTGGCCGAGACGGTGCCGTCCTCGGCACAGAGCAGAGTGCCATAACCGTAGTGCTGATAGGTGGTGTAGCCGGTGAGGGAAAAGACAGGCGGCTTCCGGCCCAGGCCCACGCCGTCGTACTCGGCGGCAAAGTCCTCGTCTAGGTAAGTAAGCACTACCCGGGGCTGGCCGAAGTTGCCCATGTCGTAGTCAAAGGTCAAGGAGAAAGTTTCGGTGTCAGGATTGTAGCGGCTGTACGCGAAGGTGCCGTTGGCGTCGCCCAGAAAGACCTTGTAGCCCTTGCCCTCCGTAAAGGTCCAGGTGCCGGCCAGATTCAGGGCCGGCATCTCCTTTACCGTCAGGTTCAGGGTCTGTCCCTCGTCTCTGTTTCCGATCATGTCCAGAGTAAAGGTACGGCCTGTGGCCGTCTCCACTGTGCCGGTAAAGACGAACTCATAGTCGCCCTGGGGCGTGCTGGCTTCCGGTTCGGCGGCGGCTGTGGCCGGCCGGCTGTTGGCAAAGTGCATGCCGACCATGACGGCTGCGATAACGGCATACACGACCAGCGGAGCAAGCAAAATGAACAGTTTCTTCGTTTTCGTTGCCAATTTCAATCTCTCCTCCTTAAAATATTGCTTTTTTAAGCGCTCTTATTGTAGCATGTGCAGAGCCCTTTTCGGCGGTTTTACTCATGACTGGTCGGGATTCAGGTCCCATCTGCGTGCGCGTTGCACAAATGGTATGTTTTCGCGCACGACCGGTGTTTTGAATGCCGGCGGGAAAGGTGACGTTCGGCGTTTTGCACAAATGGCGCGGGACCACCTTCAGGACAGAAGAAAAGCGTGACTGCGGGTGTGCAGTCACGCTTTTCTCAAAATATTTAATTTTCAGGGCTCCCGCCGCTTGGCATCCAGAGAGAGCAGCGCCGAGACGATAAAGACGTCGCCCTCCTGGCGCATCAGCAGGTTCCCGCCGTAGAGATCGTGGATGATGTAGTACATGCTCTTGGTTCCAAAGCCGTGGAGGCTTTTGTCTCCCTTGGAGGTTCTGGGGAGCCCGTTGCGGAACTCGGGCTGGCGCTCATTGTAGTTCTTGATGACGATGCTGACAAAGCCGCCGTTCTGCCGGCAGACGCTGACCGAGATGCTTCGCTTCTCCTCCGGGCAGCGCTGCTGGCACTCGATGGCGTTGTCCAGGGCGTTGCCGAAAAAGGAGTAGATATCCGTGGCGCTCATAAAGTCCAGCGCCGCGCCGTCCACCGTGCAGGTCAGCGCAATCTTTTCGCTCTGGCACAGCAGACTCTTCTCGGTCAGAATCAAATCCAGATACTTGTTTCCCGTCTTAAAGAAGCTGTCGTAAATTTGGATAAAGTCCAGCGTCTCGCGCAGATACGTCCCGTCGGAAGCGCCGCCCTCCTTCCGGCTCAGGGCCAGCAGCTGGTGTTTCATGTCGTGGCACTTCATGTTAATCATGGAGATGGTGCGCTCGGACAGGCTGCGCTGCTTCTCCTGCTCCAGCAGCAGCTGGCGCAGGGTGTCTTTTTCATACTGGGTATAGGACCTGTCGTAGACGCCTGCCAGCAGCAGGATAATCAGGGCGGTACAGATGCTGAAGAGCAGGCAGTTGTTTGACAGGGTAAACGAGTCCAGGCTGGTGTTCTGCATGTAGGAGTTGAGAACGTTCAGGATCAGCAGAATTGCGGTGGCGGACACCAGCAGATACATCTTGTTGATGCGCAGCTCCAGTTTGAACTTGCGCACCCAGGACCGAATAAAGGTGAAGCAGAACACAGCATAGAGCGCCAGCATCAGCGCAAGCGTCAGGCTTTCAAACAGAAGGGACGAGACGGAGAAAAAGCGGTAGAGGAGAAAGTATTTTATGCTGGCGAACAGGTTTTGCATGCTGTATGCCACAACGCTGATATAGGCCAGCTGCTCCACATCCAGCCTGTGGCAAAAGGCCATGGCAAAGACCGAATAGATAAACCAGACCAGGAAGCTCCAGGTATAGTTGCGGACAATAAAAAAGGAACTGTCAAAGCTGTTGTTGAAGAACAGCGGGAGAAGGAGGAAGGGGAGCCACACCAGCACCCGCAGCCCGAAGAGCCGCCTGCGGGGGAGGTGAACAAAAAACAGCAGCTCTGCCCAGAACAGGCGAAACTGATAGGACTGTATGCTCTCGATTCCCCAGGCCAGAAGGTTCAGAACGGAGTCTCCGCCCATAACGGTCAGCCTCCTGTCTCGAAAAAGACGGTCAGCGCGTTGAGAAAGCCCTTCCGCCGCGCCCGGCTGATCTTCAGCTGGCTGTCGCCTACCCAGAGGGTATCGCCGTCAATTTTGTTTACATAATGCAGGTTAACCAAAAAGCAGTTATTGCAGCGGACAAAGCGGCTTCCGGCCAGCGGACCCAGCTTTTCCTCCACGCTTTTTAATGATTCCCATGACTCCAGGTCCCCGTTCACCGTGTGGTACACGACCAGATGCTTGTTGACCTCGACGTAGCAGATGCTGTCCGTGTCGATCCGGGAGAGGCCGCTCTGCGTTTTCAGGAGGACGGCGTGGTGCTGCCTGCCCTTGGCGGAGGCAACCGCCTTGTCAAAGCGCAGCGCAAAGGAACCGTAGGTCACCGGCTTGAGAATATAGTCGCTGGCGCCCACCTCATAGCCGTTTAAGGCGTACTGCGCCATCTGCGTGACAAAAATAAGGCATACGCTGGGGTCCACGATGCGCAGCCGCTTTGCCGCGCTCAGCCCGCTCATGAGCGGCATATTGATGTCCATAAAAATAATATCGTAGCGCGGTTCATAGCCTTCGATGAAGGCCAGTCCATCGGAAAAGCGTTCAATGGCAAAGCGCTCGTTTTTCTCCCGGCCATACTGCTCAATGCACTTTATAAGCTGCTGCGCTTCGTCCTCCAGATCCTCTACAACGGCGATGCGGATCATGGCCCCTCAACCTCCCTGACGCAGAGTAAATAGGTTGAGAATATTATCGCATAGATGCAATAACTTGGCAATACTTGATTAAATCCGGCAAAAATATGCACAAAAGACAGATGGCATTGCCCGATCGGCCAATGAAACGAAGCGGTATGCAGCTCCGCTGCTCTTTTTGCACGGCCCAATTTCTTGTTTTTGAGGGGACAGATGAAAAAATATCCGGGGAGGATGGGACGGCCGTCTCATACGCGCCAGAAAACTTCCGCCGTCTCTCCGGACAGCCTGATTTCCTGGATAAACTGAGCGGCCACCAGCTTTTTCTGCCCAAATTCCAGGGGGGCGAATTTCAGATGCTGCATTTTGTGGGACGGACCGGCATGCTGCCTGGCCTGGAGCTCCAGCAGACTCTGCCGCCTGGACTCCAGCTTTTTGACGGTGCGGTTGATATATGACATAGTCAGGTCGCTGCTCTCGGCCAGGGCGGAGATAAGCCGGTCAATTTTCCGGTCGATTTCGGCCAGAGCCGCAGTGTTCTCCCGGGTCTCTGACTGAGGGGGGCTTTCATCCGGGCACTCCGCCAGCAGCCGCTCCAGCTCCGCCTCCACGGCAGCCTCCAGCGTCCGCAGGTCCACCTGGATGGACGAATGGCACAGCCCCAGGTTGGAACGGCCGCTGCACACCAGGTAGTACTTGTCTTTGTCCCGGTTGACCTTGACGCTGTACCCGCAGGAGGCGCATTTCAGCAGTCCTGAGAGCCAGGTGTGCTTCCCACGGCCGGAATTGCCCAGCTGCCGGTTATGCTCCAGCTTATACTGGCACCGGAGCCACAGGCCGGAGGGAATCAGCCCGCGGTGGGTGGACAGGGAGAAGCGCTGCTCCTTCAGGTCCTGGTACTTGCCTGCGCTCCGGTCCCGTTTTCCCACAATCATACCGCCGTGAAGGCCGTCGAACTCCTCCAGCCTGTTGGAGAAAATCAGGCCTTTACCCTGATAGTATAGATAGACATCCTCGTCGGCCATGACGTATAATGGACTATGTAAAATGCGGGAGAGGGACACATTGTCCCAGACCGCCCGCCTGGGGGCGGGGATGCCGTCGCCGTTGAGGGAGCGGGCCACGCTGCCCAGGGAGGCCTCCTCCCGGGCGTAGGACTGGAAGATGCGCTCCACAATGGCGGCGTGCGCATTGGGAAGGAGGCTGGGAGCCGGTTTTCCGTCCGGCCCGGGCAGCTTCCCGATGGAGAAGCCGTAGGGAGCCGGGCCGCCGGGCCAGGAGCCCAGCCTGGCCCGCTGGTAGTAGTTGTCCCGCACCCGCTCTGCGGTGGTCTCCCGCTCCAACTGGGCAAAGACCATGATGATGTTGAGCATGGCCCGGCCCATGGGCGTGGAGGTGTCAAAGGTCTCGTTGATGGAGACAAACTCCACGCTGTGCTCTCTCAGAACCTCCCACAGCCGCCCAAAGTCGGCGATGGAGCGGGAGAAGCGGTCCAGCCGGTAGACGATAATTTTCTGGATCAGACCGCGCTCCACATCCCCCATCATCTGCTGAAAGGCCGGACGGTTGGTATTCTTGCCGGAGTAGCCTTTGTCCTGATAGATTTGAAATTCCGCGCCGGCCTTTTGCCTGCACAGGTTGATTTGTCCCTGTATGGAGAGGCTGTCTGCCTTGTCCACGGACTGCCGGGCGTAGATGGCGTCCAGAGGA
Source organism: uncultured Pseudoflavonifractor sp. (assembly GCF_944387805.1). Lineage (GTDB taxonomy): Bacteria > Bacillota > Clostridia > Oscillospirales > Oscillospiraceae > Pseudoflavonifractor. The sequence continues at coordinate 107,952 of NZ_CALXGI010000001.1, forward strand.
GATGCCTCCTTTCTCCTTGCCCACGGCCTGCACTGCGGGGAGGACTAGGTGCGCAATGTCCTATGAAGAGCCGCCATACAGGCGCGATAAAGTGCGGCCAGAACTGCGGCGCGCTGTGTGCCGCTGTTCTGAACCGGATGCCGGTGCAGGATATTCATGGCGCTTACCTCTCTTTCATCGGGTATTCTGGGAGCATTCTATGTAAGGCCCCGGGAATATATGCCGCCAGGACGTGACACCCTTCAACGACATGCGGCGGAATTCCAAATGGCGCCGCGCCCTGCCCGGCTCATGTTCCTGCGGCGGCAACAACGCCGCGTAAGAAGAAAATTCGGACGGCGGAGGGAGCGCCGGAGACAGCTGGCTATATTGCGAAAAATACATGCGATAAATTGTACAATTCGGAGGATAAAAAACAGGCTAAAAAAGGACACATGACCTTTCTGATTGTGAGATATAGCGGATATAATGAAACCGTAAGGAGCGGTATCTGTGCCATTTGCTGATTCTGGAAGCTGCGCATTCTGAGGAGATGGATGTATTTGGAAATCTTTAAAGAGCTGCCCCAGGAAAAGCGGGCGCGCATGGAGCTTCTCTTTCGCAACTGTACCGAAGAGGTCCGGTATTACATGTCCCTGGTGGAGATCCCGGCCAATCAGACCTTTATCAAGGCGGGGACGGAGTGCACCCATATTTTCATGATTCTGTCGGGAAAGGTGACGGGGGTGGAGTGGCCCGCCCACGACCGGTGCTATCCGTTCAAGGACTTTGGGCCGGGCGATTTTTTCGGAGAAATTGAGTGCTTTGCCGGTCTGCCCTGCTACCGCATCAGCATCCTCTCGGCCACGAGGTGCCGGGTGCTCACCATCCCGGCGGTGTGCTACATGGAGTGGATGCGCATGGATGTGGACGCGCTGTTTATGCGCACCCAGGAAAACATGCACCGGCTGATTACCCAGACGGCGGAGGCCAGGAAGTACCTCTTTATGGAGGGAAAGGACCGGCTGATGGTCCACCTTATCCGGCTGTTTGAACAGCGGCAGCCCCAGCCTGACTGCCTGGAGCTGAAAAAGACCAGACAGCAGCTGGCGGAGGAGATAGGCTTTTCCGTGAAAACCCTCAACCGGAGCATCAAGCATCTGGAGGAAATGGGGCTGATCCAGGTGCGGAAAGGGAAGGTTGTCATCCCCCGGGAGGGATTCTGTCAGATGAAAGTCCATGTGGAGCACCATGTCAACGGCTGAGGGGCGTCCCGGTCCCTCTTCAGCCATCAGGAAACAGGAGGAGAGCACCATGTATGTAGGGAAGAATGTGACACGGGTAGACGCCTATGACAAGGTGACCGGACGCACAAAATATACCGACGATCTGTGCGACAGGGGCGCCTATGTGGCCCAGGTTCTGCATGCAACCATTCCCAGCGGGCGGGTGGTGTCCATGGACGTGTCGGCCGCTGAGGCCATTCCCGGCGTGATCCGGGTATTTACCTGCTTTGACCTGAAGGAGAAGCACTATTTTCCCACCGCGGGCCATCCCTGGTCCACCGATGTAAGCCACCAGGACGTGGCCGACCGGCTGGTCCTCACCGAGCGGGTGCGCTTCTACGGCGATGACATCGCCGCCGTGGTGGCGGAGGACGAGGTGGCCGCCGCCCAGGCCCTGCGGGCCATCAAAGTGGAGTACGAGGAGTACCCCTTTGTGCTGGATGTCCAGGAGGCCATGAAGGACGGGGCGCCTCAGCTCCATGAGGAATACCCCAACAACATTCTCAAGCACACATCCATCCGCAAGGGCAACTATGAGGAGGCCATCAAGGAGCCCGGCCTCATCAAGGTGGAGGGCTGGTATGACACCCCCACCGTCCAGCACTGCCACATCGAGAACTTCATCTGTACCGCCGAGATGACGGGGGACCGGATCAAGATCGTCAGCTCCACCCAGATTCCCCACATCGTCCGCCGGGTGGTGGGTCAGGCCCTGGGCCTGCCCTGGGGCAAGATACAGGTCATCAAGCCCTATATAGGCGGCGGCTTCGGCAACAAGCAGGACGTGCTCTACGAGCCCCTGTGCGCCTGGCTGTGCATGCAGCTGGGGGGACATCTGATCAAGATCGACATCCCCCGGGAGGACACCTTTGTCTCCAACCGGGTGCGCCACGCCATCCGCAGCCACATCATCTCCTGGGTGCGGCCCGACGGCACCTACGCCGCCCGCAAGCTGGAGGCCTTCTCCGACCAGGGCGCCTACGCCTCCCACGGCCACAGCATCGCCGCCAAGGGCATGGGCTGCTTCCCCCAGCTCTACCCCTGCGACAACGTGGAGGCCGACGCCTACACCGTGTTCACCAACAAGCCGGTGGCGGGCGCCATGCGGGGCTACGGCATCCCCCAGGCCATGTGGGCGGTGGAGTGCCACACCGAGGACGTGTGCGCCAGGCTGGGGCTGGACCCCATTGAGTTCCGCCGGAAGAACCTGATGCCCGTGGGCTTCACGGACCCCTTCTCCAAGAACGAGCTCTACTCCGACACCTTCAACCAGTGCATGGACAAGGGCATGGAGGTCACGGACTACCTGCGGAAGTACAAGGAGTACCAGAACCAGACCGGCGACGTGCGCCGGGGCATCGGCATGGCCGTGTTCTGGTACAATACCGCCGTGTGGCCCATCTCTCTGGAGACTTCCTCCTGCCGCATGGTGCTCAACCAGGACGGCTCCCTCCAGGTCCAGCTGGGCGAGACGGAGATCGGCCAGGGCGCCGACACCGCCTATACCCAGATGACGGCGGACATTGTGGGCGTGCCTCTGGACGCGGTTCACGTGGTCTCCTGCCAGGATACCGACGTGACCCCCTTCGGCACCGGCGCCTATGCCTCCCGCCAGACCTACACGGCGGGCTTCTCCATCCGGCAGACCGGCGCCCTGCTGAAGGAGCGCATTCTGAAGTACGCCCACCAGCTGACCCGGATGCCCCCCTACAACCTGGACATCGTGGAGGGCAACATTGTCCGCATCACCGACGGGCGGGTGCTGATGACCCTGGGCGAGCTGGCCACCGAGGCCCTGTACAGCCTGACAGACAGCCAGCACATCACGGCTGAGAGCACCGCCCAGATTAAGTCCAACGCCTACTCCTTCGGCTGCACCTTCGCCGAGGTGGAGGTGGATATCCCCCTGTGCAAGGTCAAGCTCCTGGACATTGTCAACGTCCACGACGCGGGCACCATCATCAACCCGGCCCTGGCCGAGGCCCAGGTCCACGGCGGCATGAGCATGGGCATCGGCTATGGCCTGTCGGAAAAGCTGATGTTTGACCCCAGGACCGGCCGGGCGCTGAACAACAACCTGCTGGACTACAAGCTCTCCACCTTTATGGATCACCCCCGCCTGAGGGCCTATTTCGTGGAGAACCCGGAGCCTACCAGCGCCTTCGGCACCAAGGCCCTGGGCGAGCCGCCCACCTGCTCGGTGGCCCCCGCCATCCGCAACGCCATCTACCACGCCACCGGCGTGGCAGTGGATGAGGCGCCGGTCAACCCCCATATCCTGTTCCGCAGATTCCGTGAAGAAGGTCTGATCTAAGGAGGCGGCAGTCTATGTATGATATCAAAGCGCTCTATGAGGCTGAGAGCGTACCCCACGCGGTACAGCTTCTGGTGGAGCACCCCGAGGCCCAGATCATTGCCGGCGGCAGCGACGTGCTGGTTCAGATCCGGGAGGGAAAGCGGGCCGGCAAGGAGCTGGTGAGCATCTATGGGCTGGACGAGCTGCGGGGCGTGTCCTGCGAGGAGGACGGCGCCCTCCGGATCGGGTCCCTCACCAGCTTCTCCCACATCGCCCGGGCCCCCCTGATCCAGGAGCACATCAAGGTGCTGGGCGAGGCAGTGGACATGGTGGGCGGGCCTCAGATCCGCAACATCGGCACCATCGGCGGCAACACCTGCAACGGCGTCACCTCTGCCGACTCCGCCTCCACCCTCTTCGCCTGGGACGCCATCGTGGAGATCACTGGCCCCGAGGGGGTGCGGCGCATGCCCATCCAGGCGTTCTACATCAAGGCCGGCCAGGTAAACCTGCGCCCCGGCGAGCTGCAGACCGCCATCATCATCCCCAAGGCCGCCTATGAGGGGTACAAGGGGCACTACATCAAGTACGCCATGCGCAACGCCATGGACATCGCCACCATCGGCTGCTCGGTCAATGTCAAGCTGTCGGCGGACAAGCAGACTATGGAGGATGTGCGCATCGCCTACGGTGTGGCGGGCCCCATCCCCATGCGGGCCGTCCACGCCGAGGAGCGGGCCAAGGGCCGGCCGGTTGCCGGGGAGGAAGTCAGGGCCGCAGCCCGGGCTGTGCTGGAGGACATCCACCCCAGAGACAGCTGGCGCGCCGCCAAGGATTTCCGGGAACACATCGCCGTGGTGCTGGCCGAGCGGGGACTCAGGGAGGCAATCCGTCTTTCGGGAGGTGAAATCCATGCCTAATCAGTATAAGCTGGTATCCTGCACCATCAACGGCAAAAAGGTCGAGAAGATGGTGGATGTGCGCGCCTCTCTCACCGACATGCTTCGAAACGATTTCCGCCTGACCAGCGTGAAGAAGGGGTGCGAAGTGGGCGAGTGCGGCGCCTGCAATGTGCTCATCAACGGCGAGACCTTCAACTCCTGCATCTATCTGGCTGTCTGGGCCGACGGCAAGGAGATTGTGACCCTGGAGGGCCTGGCCGGCCCCAACGGCGAGCTCTCCGACATCCAGCAGGCCTTTATCGACGAGGCCGCAGTGCAGTGCGGCTTCTGCACCCCCGGCTTTGTGATGAGCGCTGCGGAGCTGCTGGCCGCCGGCCGGGAGTTCTCCGACGATGAAATCCGCAAAATGCTGTCCGGGCACCTGTGCCGCTGCACCGGCTATGAGAATATCTTCCGGGCCGTGAAGAAGACCATGCTGCGCCGGCTTGGAAAGAATGCCGAGGCGGACGCGGTATAACCGCCCCGGAAAAAGCGCCTGAATCCATATCCGACCCCAAATGTCACGCCCTCCGGCTGCGTCAGTGTCCGATCCAAACTGTGAGAGAGCTGCGGCCAGCCGGAGGCATTTTTCCAGCTTATAGCTAAAAAATAGTTATGTGCAATGAAAAATAAAATTTATTCGTCAGACGATGAGAGGTGCGAAATGGAAAACAAGGAAGCGAATGTGAAGACCGTCACCGTGGAAAATATCTACCGGCTCAATGGGCGCGTCCCGCTGTCCAAGGCCATCCCCTTCGGCCTGCAGCATGTGTTGGCCATGTTTGTATCCAACCTTGCCCCGGTGCTCATTGTGTGCAGCGCCGCCCTGGTGCGGGGGACGGAAAATCACCTCACCGCAGTGGAGATCACCCGCCTGCTCCAGTGCGCCATGTTTGCCGCCGGTATCGGCACCTGCATGCAGCTCTACCCCATCTGGAAAATCGGCTCCAAGCTGCCCATCGTAATGGGCGTCAGCTTCACCTTCCTTGGAAGCCTCCTGATCATTTGCACCAATCCGGATCTGGGCTATGAGGGGATGATTGGCGCGGTCATCCTGGGCGGCATTTTTGAGGGCCTGGTGGGCCTGAGCGCCCGGTACTGGAAGCGCTTCCTCACGCCTGTGGTGTCCTCCTGCGTGGTTGTTGCCATCGGCCTGTCCCTGCTGCCCGTGGGCATGAACTCCTGGGGCGGCGGCAGCGGCTCTGCCGACTTCGGCTCCTGGTATCACCTGGTGGTGGGCCTGTTCACCCTGCTGGTCTGCCTGGTGTCCCGCTACCTCCTCAAGGGCGTGTACAAGAACCTGAACATTCTGGTGGGCCTCATCGCCGGATATATTCTGGCCGGTATTTTTACCCTGGCCGGCGTGGCGCCGCTGGTGGACTTCTCCGGCATCGGCAGGACGGTGGGGGAGATCGGCTTCTTCAGCCTGCCCCGGCCTGTATTCTTTACCGGGCATATGCCGGTGTTTGACCTGGGCGCGTTCTTTACCATCGCCATCGTATTCCTGGTCTCGGCGGCGGAGACCACCGGCGCCACCACCGCGGTGTGCAAGGGCGCCCTGGACCGGGACCTGAAGATTGAGGAGCTCCAGGGCTCCCTGGCCGTGGACGGCTTCTCCAGCACCATCTCCGGCTGCTTCGGCTGCCTGCCGCTGACCTCCTTCAGCCAGAACGTGGGCCTGGTGACCATGACCGGCGTCATCAACCGCTTCACTATCTTCATGGGTGCGCTGATTATGATTCTGGCCTCCCTCTTTCCGCCGCTGGGCGCCTTCTTCAACTCCCTGCCCCAGTCCGTTCTGGGAGGGTGCACGGTGATGATGTTCGGCTCTATTCTGTATGAGGGCGTCAAGATGCTCAAGGACTGCAAGTTCAACGACCGCACCATGATCATCGTCTCCCTGTCCTTCTGCGTGGGCGTGGGCCTGACCCAGACCGACGGCAACTTCTTCAGCGCGTTCCCCGCCGCTGTGGGCGACATTTTCAACGGAAATGCCGTGGCCGGTGTGTTTGTGGTGGCGCTGCTGCTCAGCCTGTTCCTGCCCAAGAGCAAGGATACCGACGAGGAGTGAGCCGGCGGAAATACCGCAGAGATCAAATCAGACATAAAACCAGCCCCTGCCGCCAAGCGGCAGGGGCTGGTTTCGTTATGAGTGCGTCTGCTCTGGGAGGCAGGGGCTTGAAGCTGTCTGGGAAACATCCACGTCCCACTGGATGGGTTCCATGCCGATGGAGCGGATGGCGCTGATGACGGTGTCGTTGTATTCGCCGTAGGGCGGGCGGATCAGAGTGGGACGCACCCCTGTGACCGCCTCAATCTTGTCGCTGCACGCCTCCACATCTGCGATGATCTCCTCCCGGGAGAGCTTTGACATATGGGCGTGGGTGTTGGAGTGATTCATCACCTCATGCCCCGCGTCGTGGAGAGCCTTGACAGACTCGGGATATTTGTCCACCCAGTCCCCCACCACAAAAAAGGTGGCCTTTACATTGTACCGGCCCAAAATGTCAATGAGTTCCTGGGTGTCCTCATTTCCCCAGGCGGCGTCAAAGGAGATGGAGATCATCTTCTGATCCCGCTGCACGCAGTAGATGGGCAGCTGGCGGGTGGCGGCGGACGCGCCTACCACAGCGGGATGATTGACCACGTAGAACATGGCGGCCGCAGCCAGCACACAGGCAAAGGCCGCCAGGATTTTGCGCCGGACCAATAACAACTTCATAGTCAGATACCTCCCAGAGCTTTTTGTGGTATCTATCATATGTGTGGGGAAGAGGCGGCATGTCGGCGGAGGAGAGAGGGCGGAAAACAAAGGCACGCTAAAGAGGGAGAAAGTGGAGACGGATTGTTAAGGAATCCAGACAAATGGGGAATTTAAATCGACTGTGTGAACATTGGTTTTCTCCTGAAAGACACTTGAACACTTTAACCTGATATAGTATGAAAACTTTTTCAGAGAAAACGCCATTCACAAAATGAATAAATATTTAATGGAAATAGATGGGAATATTAAGAGGAAAAAGCGGATGAAGGGGTAAAAATGTCTTAACAAAAATAAAAAAGGCAGACAATGAAACTAAAAAAGTACGAAATGGAAAGAAAAAGAAAGGCGCGCCGCAGAAAACACTTGCATATAGATAAAGACTAGACTATAATAATCAACAATAAAAAACACGACGAATTTGGTCAAGTATTTTTCGTCAGGCAAAAGGAGCAGAGGAACTGTGAGGACAATACTGATTCGCTGCGGAAAGCTGTTCGACGGGATTCGGGACGAGCTGCAGCCTGAAATGGAAATTCTGGTCAAGGGGAATCGGATTGAAATGGTGGGGAAGAACCTGCCGGCAGGTGAGGAGTGCCGGGTGGTGGACCTGTCGGACAAGACGGTGACGCCCGGCATGATTGACGCCCACGTCCACGCCGACGCCTTTGACAACGACAAGATGTTCATGGAGACCATCTTCGCCTCCTCCACTTACCGGGCCCTGGGGACCCTGCACACGCTTCAGCACGCCCTGCGCCGGGGCTTTACCGCCATCCGGGTGCCCGGCACCATCGAACCCTTTGACTACGGCATTGCCGATGTGGCCCGCTCCATCGAGCGGGGGTACTTTGACGGCGCCCGGCTGGTCTACTCCTTCGGCGCCCTGGGCACCCCCGGCGGCCACACCGACCTGAGCCAGCGGCTGTACCAGAACCCCCTGCTGGCGGAGATGTACACCAGCAAGGTCCAGGGGCTGGGCAACGGGGCTGACTTCTTCCGGGGGGCGGTGCGCCAGCAGGTGAAGTACGGCGCCCAGTTCATTAAAATCATGGCCAGCGGCGGTTTTGCCTCCCCCAACGACAGCCCGGAGGACAAACAGCTCACCGACGAGGAGTTCGCCGCCATTATCGACACCGCCCACGCCCTGGGCAAGCCCTGTACCGCCCATGTGTACGCTCCCTATGTGATGCAGTGCCTGCTGGATCTGGGCATCGACGGCATGGAGCACGGCTCCCTCATGGATGAGGAGACGGCGGAGCGGTTCGAGCAGTCGGGGACCTATCTGGTGCCAACCTTCCTGCCCTACGAGGAGATTGTTCACCCCGACGAGGAGAAGCTGGCCAAAAAGGAGCCTGTCTTTCAGCGGAAGCTGCGGCAGTACCAGGCCCGGCTCCAGAACAGCCGGGAGATTATCCGCAAGAGCAATATCCGCCTTGGCTACGGCACCGATCTGGTGGCAGTGTACCAGCCCTACGAAAACGGCAGAGAGTATGCCTGCTGGCTCCGCAGCGGAATGGACCCCTTCCGGGCGCTCAAGGCGGCCACCAGCGTCAACGCCCAGATCCTGGGCCTGGACCAGGTGGGCACCATCGAGCCGGGCAAGCTGGCCGACATTGCCGCCTGGAACCGGGACCTGCTCACCGACGAGAACGCTCTGCTGGACTGCGCCTTTGTCATGAAGGACGGCGTGGAGTACGAGACGGAGTGTGGACTGGATGGATGAGCAGGGCTTTACGCTGGCGGAGACCGGCGTCTCCTTTCCCGGAGGACTGAGCGCCGACGTATTGATGAACACGGTCCGGCAGGCGGAGGCGGACGGCTTCCGCTCCTGCTGGATCTCTGAGGACTATTTCAACGGCGGGGCCATGGCCACTGCCGGGGCTCTGGCCGCCGTCACCAGCCGGATCGAGCTGGGGGTGGGGGTGGTCAACCCCTATACCCGCACCCCGGTGCTCACCGCCATGGAGGCAGCGGCGGTGGACGCGGTATCCCGGGGACGGTTCATGCTGGCCATGGGCTCCAGCAACCGCCGCTGGATTGAGGAGAAGATGTGTATCCCGTTCCAGAAGCCCATCACCCATGTGGCGGAGGCGGTAGAGATGATCCGCACCCTTATCGGCACCGGCCGCCTGGACTTTGACGGACAGTGCCTCCACGCCCACAATGTGGCCCTGGATTTTGTGCCCTACCGGCGGGATATGCCGGTATATATGGGCGTCCGGGGCGAGCGGGCCCTGGGGCTGGCAGGGGAACACGCCGACGGCGTGCTGCTGTCCATTATGAGCGCTGCCCCCTATGTGGCCTGGGCAAGAGAGCAGGTGGATCAGGGGGCTGCCCGGGCCGGCCGCGCGGAACGGGTGCAGATAGCCGCCTACATCCCCCTGTTTGTGGGCGACAGGGAGGAGGGGCGCAGAGCCTTTGCCAATACCTTGTCCTTCTATCTGGGCCGGTCGGCGGAGCAGCCCTTTGTCCGTCAGTCCGGGGCGCTGCCCCGGGAGATCGCCCCCATCGCCGCCAAAATCGCGGCGGGGGAGGACGCGTCTGACCTCATCACCTGGGAGCTGGCCGACCGCTTTGCCGTTATCGGCAGCCCGGATCACTGCCGGGAGCGGCTGGCCGAATACCGCGCCGCCGGACTGGACCAACCCATCCTGTGCGCCTGCGACGGCGTCAGCGCCCTGGATATGATGGGCTTTGCCAAAGAAATTCTGAAGTAATTACATAGATATTTAGAAAGAAGGCATGTGTCATGGAACGGAAAGACGAGATTGATGCACTGGTAGAGGATAACTCCGCCGTATTCGAGGACGTAGCCGACCAGATCTGGGGCTTTGCCGAGATGTGCTATGAGGAAAAGCAGTCCGCTGCCCTCCAGAAGAAGGTGCTGCGGGAGCTGGGCTTTACCATCAACGACCAGATCAAGGGCATGGACACCGCATTTATCGCCTCTTACGGCGAGGGACACCCCATTATCGCCATTCTGGGCGAGTACGACGCCCTGGCCGGCCTGAACCAGACGGCCGACTGCGTCGACCGCAAGCCCATGGAGGAGGGCAAGCCGGGCCATGGCTGCGGCCACAACCTGCTGGGCGCCGGGTCCATGTGCGCGGTGAACGCGGTGAAGAAGTACATGGAGGCCCACAATGTGAAGGGCACCATCCGGTACTACGGCTGCCCTGCTGAGGAGGGCGGCAGCGCCAAGACCTTCATGGTGCGGGACGGCTACTTCAAGGACTGCGACATTGAGCTGTCCTGGCACCCCGCCCAGTTCAACTACGGCTGGGACGGCGTGGACTGCCTGGGCACCTATAACGTTCTGTTCAAGTTCAAGGGCATTTCCGCCCATGCGGCCGCCTGCCCCCAGCTGGGCCGCAGCGCGCTGGATGCCTGCGAGCTGATGAACGTGGGCGTCAACTACCTGCGGGAGCATGTTATCCCCGAGGCCCGCATGCACTACGCCTATCTGAACGCCGGCGGCACCGCCCCCAACGTGGTCCCCGCCGAGGCTGAGCTGAGCTACGTCATCCGCGCCCCCAAGATGAGCGATATGTATGACATCGCCGACCGGGTCATCAAGTGCGCCCAGGGCGCGGCCCTGATGACGGGGACTGAGATGACCTACAAGGTGGTCTCGGGCACTTCCAACCTCATCAGCACCAAGATTGTCCGGGACCGCTTTGACGCCAATCTGGACAAGTACCTCCCCGTGCCCTACACCGAGGAGGAGCTGGCCTACGCCAAAAAGTTTAAGGACACCCTGGACAAGAGCGATGAGAAGCGGCTGATCCACTGCATCCAGCTTGCGTACCCCGAGAAGAGCAGCGAGGAAGTGCGGGCCATGTATGAGGAGCCCATGGCAAACTGGTACTGCCACGAGGTGGGCAACGGCGCTTCCACCGATGCGGGCGACGTGTCCTGGGTGGTGCCCGGCTGCCAGCTCCACGTGGCCTGCTATCCTGCCGGCCTGCCCTTCCACTCCTGGCAGATGGTGGCCATGGGCAAGTCCAGCCTGGCCAAGAAGGGCATGAAAACCGCCGCCAAGGTGCTGGCCATGACCGCCCTGGACTTTATGCTGGATCCCGCCATGCTGGAGCAGGCCCGGAAGGACTATCTGGCAGCGCTGGACGGCGAGACCTACCGCTGCCCCCTGCCCGACGACCTGCAGCCCGGCGACAAGAGCCTTTAAGCCACCGGAAGGAGCACAACATGAAGCGAAAACTGGAATTCGGCGTGGGCATCCCTACCGGCACCGAGGGCCTGATGTACCCCATCCCCTTTGTGGAGGACATCCGGGACAACATCCGCATTGCGGAGAAGGCCGAGGAGCTGGGGTATGACTCCGTCTGGGGCAACGACCATATCGCCACCCAGCGCTATGTGGTGGAGGACTTCGGACAGGCCCCCAACTACTTTGCCCCCCTCATCACCCTGGCCGCCATCGGCGAGCACACCAAGAACCTGAAGCTGGCCACCGCCCTGCTGGTGCTGCCCTTCCGGCAGCCCGGTATCCTGGCCAAGGAGCTGTCCAGCCTGGACCGGCTGTGCGGCGGACGGCTCATGCTGGGCGTGGGCATGGGCGCCTACCGGGAGGAGTTTGAGGCCCTGTTCGGCAGCCGGGCCAAGGGCAAGATGCGGGGCAAGATGGTGGATGAGTCCCTGGAGATTCTTCACCGCCTATTTACCGAGGACGTGGTGACCTACAAGGGAGAGTACTTTGAGGTGGAGAACCTTCAGAGCACCCCCAAGCCGGTGTCCAATCCCTTCCCCTTCTACATTGGCGGAAACAGCGAGAACGGCATGGCCCGGGCTGCTAAGTATGGCCAGGGCTGGCTGCCCAGCGGCTTTACTGTGGCCGAGATGGCCCAGCGGGCGGCCCGCCTGCGGGAGATGCTGGAGCGCAACGGCCGGCCCGCTGATGCGCTTGACATTGCGCCCCAGTTTACAGTGTCTCTGGGGAAAACCCATGAGGAAGCGTGGAATAAATATACCAAATCTCAGCAGTACCGGCACATGCTTACCCTGGCTTCTTCCACAATGAAAGGCATGGATTTAAGCGATTGTGTCAACCGTGACCTGATTGGAACGCCGGAAGAGGTGCTGGAGCGTATTGGGGAATACCGGGAAGCAGGGGTCACAAGTTTCCCAGCCATCCTGTTTACCGCCAATAATATGCCGGAATTCTTTGATGAAATGCAGTGGTTTGCGGAAGATGTCGTAAAAAAGGCGAAGATTGACATCGAATGAAAAAATACAAATTGTCAACCTTGACAATTGGGGAAAAGACGTGTATTCTATCCATAAGGTTTTTTTACAGTGAAGTGTTAAAAAATTTTTATTAGGTTAAATAATTCCTAATGCATGGATTGCGAGAATCCAGTATCCGAACTTCCCAAACCAATACCCGGAGAAGAGCTGGCAAAGGCGCCGATAAGGTTCTCCCGGATCGAAGACGCAACAGGGCGCCGGATACCGAACGAGAGCAAAGCTGCTCCTAAGTAGGTGCCGCTTTGCTCTCGCTGCTTTTCCCGGGTGGTAAGCGGACAGGCTGGAATCGAAACGCAAATCAGGCGATAGAAGCAGGTGACCACGGCCTGTTTTTATACAAGCTGACAGGAAAGGAATGGCCTGACAACATGAACTTAAAGTATATCGCAAAACGACTGCTATACGCGATTCCGGCGGTGGTGCTGGTGGTCATCATCATCTTCCTCCTGACCCGCGTCATGCCGGGCGACCCGGCCCGGGCTTACCTGGGCGAGATGGCCACCCAGGAGCAGGTGGAACAGCTGCGAGAAGAGTGGGGCCTTAACGACCCGCTGCCCGTCCAGTTTGTCCGTTACGTCAGCGGCATCCTCCACGGGGATTTCGGCTACTCCAACCGGACTCACGACACAGTGCTCAACGACTTCATCAAGCGCCTCCCCGCCAGCCTGGAGCTGGCGCTGTGGGCGCTGGCCATCGCCATCCTTATCGGCGTACCCCTGGGCATTGCCTCGGCCACCCATAAGAATTCGCCGCTGGACCACGGCGCCCGAATTTTCTCCATGCTGGGCGCCACCATGCCGGTATTCTGGTTCGGCCTGATGCTTATCCTCATTTTCTATGCCACCGCGGGCATCGCTCCGGCCCCAACCGGGCGCATCAGCATGGGGATCAACCCGCCCACCACCATTACCGGCATGTATGTGCTGGACAGCATTCTCACCGGTGATATGGTGGCGCTGAAGGACTCTGTGTCCCACATCATTCTCCCTGCCATCACGCTGAGCATGTCCACCATGGCGGTCATGGCCCGTATGACCCGGGCCAGCATGCTGGAGGTCCTGGGCCAGGACTACATCCGTACCGCACGGGCCAAGGGCATGAAGGAGCGCATTGTCATCTACCGCCACGCCCTGCGCAACGCCCTTATCCCCATCCTCACCGTGCTGGGCGGCCAGTTCGGAATGATGCTGGGCTACACCGTAGTGGTGGAGACCATCTTCTCCTGGCCGGGCATTGGCTTCTATGTCACAGACGCCATCCTGAACGTGGACTACAACCCGGTCCAGGCCTTCGCCCTGTTCAGCGCCCTGCTGTACGTGGTCATCAACCTGGTGCTGGATATTCTGTACACGGTGGTGGACCGCCGGGTCAAGTACGACTGAGCAGGACCAAACACTTCGGAATGAAAATGTGGGTGTGAAACATGAAGAAGAAAAAACAAATCGAAGGAGAACAGCTGGCGCCGCGGCACGCCTCCGGCTGGCAGATCTTCTGCCGAAACAAGCTGGCTGTGGTGGGGCTGTGCTTCATCCTCTTCTGGGTGGCGATGGCCCTGCTGGCGCCGGTTATCTCCCCTTACGAGCCCAACGCGCTGGACTACTCGGTGAGCCAGCAGCCCCCCAGTCTCCAGCACCTGCTGGGCACCGACCAGTACGGCCGCGACATCCTCACCAGAGTGCTCTACGGCGCGCGGATCAGCATGTGGTGCGGCGTCATCTCGGTGGGAATCTCCCTGATCATCGGCACCGTGCTGGGCGGCATCGCCGGCTACTACGGCGGCGTGGTGAGCATTATCATCATGCGCGTCATGGACGCCATGTGCGCCTTCCCTTCCCTGGTGCTGGCCATCGTCATCGCAGCCGCCATCGGCAAGGGCACCGTCAGCGCCATGCTGGCCGTGGGCATTGTCAGCATCCCGGATTACGCCCGGCTTATGTTCGCCGAGACCTCCAGCATCCGGGGCAGGCCCTACATCGAGGCCGGTGTGGCTATCGGCCTGAAGAACTCCCAGCTGATTTTCCGCCATGTGCTCCCCAACTGCATGAGCCAGCTGCTGGTGAAAGCCACCCTGGGCCTGGGCTTCGCCATCCTGACCGTGTCCAGCCTGAGCTTCCTGGGCATGGGCGTCCAGCCCCCCACGGCCGAGTGGGGCAACATGATCTCCGACGCCCGGTCCTACATTATCAGCGGCCAGTGGTGGATGGCCACCTTCCCCGGCCTGGCAATTATGACTTCTATTCTGGGCTTTAACCTGGTGGGCGACGGCGTCCGCGATATTCTGGACCCCAGAAACCGTACCGGCGTATAAAGGCAGAATTCAAGTAATTCAATCAAAGAGAAAAGAGGTAAAGAGAATGAAGACATGGAAGCGTCTCGCTGCGTTTCTGCTGTGCGGATCCATGGTCCTGGCCCTGGGCGCCTGTGCAGAGAACGCCAACAACCCCGGCACGTCCCCCAGCGTGAATTCTACTGCCAGCAGTAATCCCTCTGACAGCAGTAATCCTTCCGCCTCCTCTGGCAACAATATTGTCGTGGCCGCAGCCTCTCTGGGCAACACCCTGAACCCCTGGGAGCAGACTGACGGCACCACCTCCGCCTTCCAGTATGCCGCCTATGATCGCCTGGTGCAGTACACCACCACCACGGATGAAAACGGCAATGCTGTGGCGGACACCGCCAACCTGGAGGGCGTCATCGCCGAGCGCTGGGAGACCAGCGACGACCAGCTGACCTGGACCTTCTACCTGGATCCCAACGCCACCTTTGCCAACGGCGACAAGGTGCTGGCCAGCGACGTTATCTGGTCCTTTGAGCATGCCAGAGATACCGCCAACTCCAGCTTCCTCTTCGGCCTGACGAACATTATTGACATGCAGGCCCCCGACGATGAGACTGTGGTCTTTACCCTGAGCCAGCGCTGCCACATGTTCCTGCGCCTGCTGGAGACCTACCCCTTCTGCATCGTCAACCAGGACGAGGCCGAGGCGGGCATGGCCGAGGACCCCGACTACCTGACCACCCACATCGCCGGCTCCGGCCCCTATGAGATCACCACCTACGACATCACCAACTCCGTGGTGCTCACCGCCCGGGACGACTACTGGGGCGACAAGCGCGCGGCCCAGAACAAAACGTTACCTGGCAGCTGGTGCAGGAGCCCTCCAACCGGCAGATGCTGCTGGAGAACGGCGACGTGGACGTGGCCCTGAACCTGGACGACAAGAACATCAACACCGTGGCCGAGATGGACGGCATCCAGGTGGTCAAGAACCCCTCCAACATGCACCTGTACCTGTCCATGAACCTGAACGTGGAGCCCTTTGACGACGTCCTGGTCCGCCGCGCCATCGCCTACGCCATCCCCTACGACACCCTGGTCAACGACGTCATGTTCGGCAACGCCACCCGCACCACCTCCATGCTGCCCGACAACGTCACCGGCCACATCAGCGACGAGAACACCTGCTATCCCTACGACCCCGAGAAGGCCAAGGAGCTGCTGGCCCAGGCCGGCTATCCCGAAGGCTTTGAGTGCACCCTGACCCTGGGCAACGGCTTCACCGACTGGAAGGACACCGCCATCACCATCCAGGCCGCCCTGGCGGAAATCAACATCACCATGAACATCGAAGAGATTGACCGGGCCACCTTCCTGACCGATGTGGCGAACAAGACCACCCAGCTGTTCCTCAACCGGTTCAACCCCTTCATCGGCGACCCCGGCTATTTGGTCAACAACGAGTATGTCAGCGACGCGGCCTATAACTACAACAACTACAGCAACCCCGAGTTCGACGCGCTCTACTATCAGGCCGAGTCGGCCGAGACTGAGGAGGAGCGCCTGGCTATCTACGAGGAGATGCAGTACATCTTCGCCGAGGACTGCCCCAACGTGGAGCTGTACCAGTACGATTTCGCCTACTGCGCCCGGGACAATATCTCCGGCTATGTTTTCTACCCCGACCTGACCCTGCGCTTCGAGTACCTGAGCAAGGGCTGAGCGCGGCCAAACAAGGCGGATCCTCCGGGGGGAGCGTTCCCCCCGGAGGGCAGCCGCCCCTCCCGCGCCACGGGAGAGACGCAATATTTGCGAAAGGTGATAAAGTTGGACGAACCGATTTTAAAAGTAAAAGGACTCTGCACAGAGTTCAAGACAGTCGACAGCCGGGTCCGCGCAGTGGACGGCGTCGATCTGGAGCTGTATCCGGGCGAGACCCTTGGCATTGTGGGAGAATCCGGCTGCGGCAAGAGTGTGACCGCCCTGTCCATCATGCAGCTGCTGCCCAAGGGTGTGGGCCAGGTGGTGGGCGGCGAGATTCTCTTCGACGGCAAGGATATGCTCAAGCTGTCCCAAAAGGAACTGCTTTCCCTCCACGGGCGGGATATGGCCATGATCTTTCAGGAGCCCATGACTTCCCTGAATCCGGTTTACACCATCGGTTATCAGCTTTCGGAAGTGCTGCGTTACCATATGGGCATGAACAAGAAGGACGCCTGGCAGAAGTCCATTGACCTGCTCAAGGACGTGGGTGTCTCCCGTCCGGAGCAGATTGTCCGCAGCTATCCCCACGAGCTCTCCGGCGGTATGCTTCAGCGGGTCATGATCGCTATGGGCCTGTCCTGCAATCCTAAGCTCCTCATCGCCGATGAGCCCACCACCGCCCTGGACGTGACCATCCAGGCCCAGATCCTGGAGCTGATGGGCAAGCTGAAGGAGGAGTACAACACCGCCATCCTGATGATTACCCACAACATGGGCGTGGTGGCCGAGGTGTGCGACCGGGTCATCGTCATGTACGCCGGCTATGTGGTGGAGATGGCGGAGGTCAACGAGCTCTTTGACCACCCCAGCCATCCCTATACCCAGGGCCTGCTCAAGTGCATCCCCAACATCAACGAGGACCGTGAGGTCCTGGATACCATTGAGGGTACTGTGCCCCCGCCCTATGCCATGCCAAAGGGCTGCCGCTTCGCCCCCCGCTGCCCCTACGCCACCCCTGAGTGCGAGGCCAGCAAACCCGAGCTCTACGATATCGGCGGCGGACATACCTGCCGCTGCTTCCGTTACAAGGAGGGAAATCCCAATGCCTGAAGAGAAAGAGGTTCTTCTCAAGGTGGACCACCTGAAGACCTATTTTCCCATCCGGAAAGGGTTCTTCAATAAGGTTGTGGGCCACGTCAAGGCCGTGGACGACGTCTCCTTCTTCGTCAACCGGTGCGAGACCTTAGGCGTAGTGGGCGAGTCCGGCTGCGGCAAGTCCACCATGGGTCGGTCCGTCCTGCGCCTGGTGGAGCCTACGGAAGGCAGTGTGGTCTTTGACGGCGTGGACGTGTGCAAGCTCAAGCCTGAGGAGATGCGCAAGTTCCGCAGCCGGATGCAGATTGTATTCCAGGACCCCCTGTCCTCCCTGGATCCCCGGTACACCATCGACCGCACCCTGGCCGAGCCCCTCAAGCAGCACACCAACATGACTGACGCCGAGATTAAGGAGAAGGTGCTGGAGCTGATGGAAAAGGTGGGCCTGCCTGCCTTCCACGCCACCAAGTTCCCCCACGAGTTTTCCGGCGGCCAGCGCCAGCGCATTGGCATTGCCCGCGCCATCTCGCTGAACCCGGAGTTCATCGTCTGTGACGAGCCTGTGTCCGCCCTGGATGTGTCCATCCAGTCCCAGGTGCTCAACCTGCTGCGGGAACTCCAGCGCGAGCTGAAGCTGTCCTATCTGTTTATCTCCCATGATCTTTCCGTGGTCAAGTACATCAGCGACCGCGTGGCCGTCATGTATCTGGGCCATATTGTGGAGATGGCCGAGTCGGAGGAGCTGTTTGCCCACAAGCTCCATCCCTATACCCAGGCCCTTACCAGCGCCATCCCCATCCCCAACCCCCACCTGACCAAGCAGCGCATCGTCCTCCAGGGCGACGTGCCCAACCCGGCCAACCC
The DNA here is from genome assembly GCF_944387805.1 of uncultured Pseudoflavonifractor sp. Lineage (GTDB taxonomy): Bacteria > Bacillota > Clostridia > Oscillospirales > Oscillospiraceae > Pseudoflavonifractor. The sequence continues at coordinate 126,424 of NZ_CALXGI010000001.1, forward strand.
GCCCAAGGGCTGCCCCTTCCACGAGCGATGCTCCCAGTGCAAGGCTATCTGCCGGGAGGAGCGGCCTGAGTTTAAGGAGGTCTCTCCGGGGCACTATGTCAGCTGTCACCTCTACAACTGAGTCTGAAACCGCTAGAGATGAGAGCTCCCGGCATGACAGGAAAGGGAGCTCTCGTCTCTTTTTCTCTATAATATTCTATTTAGGAGGAGAGACACATGAAACCCTTGGAACTCAAAGACTTTCTCCAGTACCGCTATCTGTCCGGCCTGACCTGGGCCCCTGGCGGCGGCGCCGCCGCTGTCCTGGTGAAGCAGGCCAACCTGGACAAGAATGGCTATGACACCCACATCTGGCTCCACCGGGACGGCAGGCAGACCCAGCTCACCGCAGCTGGCGACGAGACCAACCTGTGCTGGGAGGACGGGAAGCACATTCTGTTCCCCGACCTGCGCACCGACGCCGATAAGAAGCGCCGGGCGGATGGGGAGCAGTTCACTGTGTTCTACCGCATCGGCATTGACGGAGGCGAGGCCCTCCGGGCCTTTGAGCTGCCGTTTACCGTCACCGAGCTGGCGGTGGCAGACGAGAACCACTTTGTGGCCATGGGCAAAATCGACGTCAACTGCCCCGACTACTACGCCATGACGGAGCAGGCCCGGCGGGAGACCGAGAAGTACTGGAAAGAGGAGTCCGACTTCCAGGTTATCGACGAGCTGCCCTTCCGCTTTAACGGTATGGGATATATCAATAAAATCCGCAACGCCATTTTCCTGGTGGACCGGAACACCCTGGAGGTGCGCCGCCTGAGCGCCCCCAATGAGGAGGTCAACGCCTGGACCATGGTGGACGGCAAGGTGTGCTACTGCGCCGAGGCCATTGAGACCAAGATGCTCTACCGCCAGAAGATCTACGTCTGCGACCCTGCTCAGGGGGAGGCTGTGTGTAAGTACGGCGGCGCAGAGTACCAGATCGAGTACATGGTGGGCTATAAGGGCAAGGTGGTCTTTGCCGGCGGCACCCAGGAGCGGTACGGCTACAATGAGAATCCCATGTTCTACCAGATGGATCTGAGCACCGGAGCGGTTACTCTCTTCTCCGACAACCCCGACTCCCTCCATCCGGCCATCGGCAGCGACTGCCGCCTGGGACGCACCCGCCTGGCCAAGGTCTGCGGCGACGAGATCTATTATCTGGCCACCATCCGCAACTCGGTCTGGCTCATGAAAATGGATGAGAATGGCGCCCGCACCCCGGTCATCCGGGAGGAGGGGTCTGTGGACGACTTTGACCTGTGTGAGGAGGAGGGGGATATCCTGGCGGTCTGCCTGTACGACGGCACCCTCCAGGACCTGTATGCCTTTGACAAGAGCGGAGGAAACCGCCGCAAGGTCAGCGGCTTCAACACTGAGATTCTCTCCGGCAAGTATGTGGCCGAGTGTGAGCGGGTGCCCTTCCAGTTCCAGGACTACGACCTGGACGGCTGGGTTCTCAAGCCCATCGACTACGATCCCTCCAAGTCCTATCCCGGTATTCTGGATATCCACGGCGGCCCCAAGGTGGCCTTCGGCGAGACCTTCTACCACGAGATGCAGGCCTGGGCCAGCCGGGGCTACTTTGTGTTCTTCTGCAATCCGGTGGGCTCCGACGGCCGGGGCAACGACTTTATGTTCATGCGGGGCAAGTACGCCACCGTGGACTATGACAGCCTGATGGCCTTTGTGGACACCGTGCTGGCCAAGTATCCCCAGATTGACCAGTCCCGCCTGGCGGTCACCGGCGGCTCCTACGGCGGCTATATGACCAACTGGATCATCACGCACAACCACCGCTTTGCCTGCGCCGCCTCCCAGCGGTCCATCTCCAACTGGCTGAGCTTCTACGGCTACTCCGACCTGGGCTACAACTTCAACGTGGACCAGATGAACACCACCATCTTTGAGGGGGCCGACAAGATGTGGAACGTGTCCCCCATGAAGTATGCAGCCAACATCCAGACCCCAACTCTGTTCATCCACTCCGACGAGGACTACCGCTGCCCTCTGGCTGAGGGATTGCAGATCTACACCTCCATGGTGGACCGTGGTATCCCCACCCGGATGTGCATCTTCAAGGGCGAGAACCACGAGCTCAGCCGCTCGGGCCGCCCCAAGCACCGCATGCGCCGGCTCAACGAGATTACCGCGTGGATTGAGAAATACACAAAGTAAGCGGAATATGTGGAAAAAGAGGCGGCCCATACAACGGTATGGGCCGCCTCTTGGCGTTAAAAAACGCCCCTGATGCACGCGTAAAGTGCACCGGGGGCGGTCTGCTGTGGAAAGCGGGTTACCGAAGGGCGATGGCCTCGATCTCAATGCCTGCGTCCTTGGGCAGGCGGGCCACCTGCACCGCGCTGCGGGCGGGGCAGTCGCCGGTGAAGAAGGTCTTGTAGACCTCGTTGACGGCGGCGAAGTCGTTCATGTCCGCCATAAACACGGTGACCTTCACGGCCTTGTCCAGAGAGGAGCCGGCGGCCTCCAGCACGGCGGAGACGTTCTTCAGGGACTGGCGGGCCTGCTCCTCAATGGTGGCGGGCATCACGCCGGTAGCGGGGTCGATGGGCAGCTGGCCGGAGGTAAATACCAGGTCGCCGGCGGCGATGCCCTGGGAGTAGGGGCCGATGGCGGCGGGCGCCTGCTGGGTGGAGAGAACAGTCTTGCTCATATTAACAAGCCTCCATAAATAAAATAAGGTACGATATCCGCGGGACAGCGCCGGCCGGAGCCGGGAACGCTGCCCCGCGGAGCGCGATATAACAGTAGAAAGGGGTTATACGCCTGCAATACGGATGCCGATGTGGCGCTTGCCATACCGGCGGTTCATGCCGATGAGCATGGGAGTCAGGCTCTCCAGAGTGACGGCGTGGTGGAGGCGGCCGGCGTTGAAGCCACGCAGTCCCATCTCACGGCCCAGCTCCAGGATCATGTCGATGAGCTCGTTGTCGTCGCCCGCCACCAGCAGATCGCCCTCCACCGGGTTGGCGATGTCAGCCAGCATTTCGCCGGCAATGGTGTGAAAGCCGGTGGCAACACGGGAGTTCTCGCCCAGAATGGCCTTGGTCTCCTGCGCATTGGAGCCCTCGGCAGGGGGCGCAAAGCGGATGGGCTTGATGGCCAGAGGGATGGTGATGTCCAGCACGGGGGTGGTGCCGATGTCCTCCTTCAGAGTCTCCAGAGTGGTCCGGTGGCCGGCAGAGGGCACGGAGATGACCACCAGCTCAGCACGGCGGCAGGCGTCGGGATTGGCCATGCCGATAACGTTGTCCCTGCCGGTGGCCTCCTTGGCCCGCTGGGCGGCCTCCCGGGCCTTCTCAGCCTGGCGGGAGCCGATGCACACATCATGGCCGGCCATAATAAGCCGGAGGGCCAGGCCGTAGCCCATGTCCCCGGTGGCGCCGATAATGGAAATTTTCATTGTGTCATTCCTCCTCGGAAAACAGGACGCGCCGGTCAGATGGTCACGCCGTAGGAGTCCTTCAGGGCGGCGCGAAGCTCGTCCATGGTGGGGTTGATGGTGGGCACGGCGGGCAGATGCTCCCGGGTGGTGGCGGGATCCTTCAGGCCGGTGGAGGTAAGGACAGCCACAGCCTTCTGGCCGGGGGCAATCTTACCCTCCTTGGCCAGCTTGGCCAGGGCCACCAGGCTGGTGACGGAACTGGCCTCGGCGTAAATGCCCTCGGTGGAGGCCAGCAGGAGCTGCATGTCCATGGTCTCCTTGTCGTTGGAGGAGCGGGCATAACCGCCGGACTTGCGCACGGCCTCCAGGCCCTGCCAGGTGCACTGGCCGTTGGCGATGGAGAAGGAGATGGACCACTCGGCGGGCACCACCTCCGGGTTCTCCGCCCCGTCGGCCAGGGTCTTCTCCATGGAGCCGAACACCTCGGCGCCCACAAACTTGGGGGTCTTTTCCAGGTAGCCCATCTCAACCAGGTCGGCCATGCCCTTGTAGGTGCCGTACAGACCGTCGGAGTAGCAGGCGGGCACGGCGATGAAATCGGGCGCGGAGTTGCCCAGCTGCTCGTAAATCTCAAAAGCGATGGACTTGTAGCCGTCAATGCCGTAGCAGTTGCTGCCGATAGCGGGGGACATGAAGCCGCTGACCGGCATCCAGCCCAGCTGACGCACGCACTGGCCCATAATGGTCCAGCGGTCCAGAGAGGTGGGCGTGACGATGACCTTGGCGCCGTAGGCCTGCATGAGGGTCTTCATGGTGTCGGGCACCTCGGGAATGGTGAAGATGACGCAGGGCATCCCGGCGGCGGCGGCGTAGGCGGCGGCGGCAGCGCCGTGGTTGCCGGTGGAAGCCATGGTCACCGCAGGCACGCCGTCGTGGCGGGCCTTGGTGATGATGACAGAGCACAGACGGTCCTTATAGGACATAGTGGGGTTGCGGGACTCGTCCTTTACATAGAGGTTCTCAATGCCCAGTTTTTCCCCCAGACGCTCCAGCTTGAGCAGGGGAGTGTTGCCCTCGCCGATACTGACAGGCACGGCGTCGTCGGAGAGGGGATAGAACTCGCGCCACCGGAACAGGCCGGGCTGGCCGTTCTGTCCGGGCAGCTTGGCGCCGGTCAGCTCGTAGGTGGTGGTGAAGTTGACGCCCACGCCCTTCGCCTTACAGGCGGGGCAGCCTTCGTAGAAGGGGTCGTCCCCCAGGGGACGGCCGCAGCGGATGCACTTTACACCTTTAAAATAGCTCATCTCTTATACCTCCAGCACAATAAGAGCGTCGCCGCCCTTGTCCAGATAGCGGCAGCCGTCCTCAGTGACCACCACAGTGTTCTCCATCTGCACGCCGCCCCAGCCCAGCTCATAGTAGGGGGTCTCCACGTTCAGAGTCATGCCGGGCACCAGCACGGTCTTATCCCCGGGAGCCACGGAGGGCAGGTCGTAGCACTCCACGCCGATGCCGTGGCCGCAGTGATGGCGCTCGTAATGGGGAATGCCGTTTTCGCGGGTGACTTTCATAGCGATGTCGAAGATCTCCTCGGCGGTTATGCCGGGCTTGATGGCGGCGATGGCGTCGTGGGTGCCGCGGCGGACCGCCTCAAAGTAGGTGGCGGTCTTTTCGTCGGGCTGTCCCATAACGGCGGTGCGGGCCAGGTCGGAGTTGTACCCGTTCCAGACGCAGCCGAAGTCAAAGCGGATCATATCGCCCTTTTTGGCGGCCAGATCGGTATTCTTGGTGTCGGAGTAGGCGGCCCGGTGGCCGATGGTGGCCACGAAGAACAGGGGCTGGGCATCATACTTGGTCAGCTCGGCCAGATAGGCCCGCTCCAGGTCCAGCTCGGTCATGCCGACCTTGAAGTTCTTCAGGGCGGCTGCCAGGGCGGCCTCGGCAATCTCAGCGGAGCGCTCCAGGCCGGCGATCTCATCCTCGTGCTTCACCAGCCGGGCCTGCATGAACACATCAGAGCCGGGGAAGAACGCAATGTCAGGGCAGGCGGCCAGCACTGCGTTCCAGTTGGTCACGCAGCAGCGGCTCTCGTCGAAGGCCACACGCTTGGCGCCGGAGGCTTTGATTGCGGCCACAAGGGCGCTGATCATGTCGCCGAAGTTGCGCTCCTTCTGGGTCTTGGCCAGCAGTTCGGTGAGAGGGTTCCCCTCCACACCGGCAAAGCGGAAGCCGCCGTAACAGTACAGGTCGGCGTCCATGCCCATTTCCTCCACGATGCTGGGCAGCTCTGCAATGGAGCCCACAACGCTCACGTGGCCGTCGGAGGGGCGGAACAGGGCATAGCTCTCAGTGCGCTGGAGCACGCCCAGGTTGATGTTGTGATAACCGGAGACATACAGCACGTTGGCGGGCAGAGAGGCCACCAGCAGGTCGGCGCCGGCATCCCGGGCGGCCTGAGTGAGCCGCGCGGCGCGGAATTCGGACAGAGTCATTTTGATACGCTTCCTTCCATGATTTGAAGGTTAATTGCCCATTCAATGGGGAGGAACCGGCCCGGCGGCTTTCCGCCGGGCCGGTTCCAAGGGGAGGGCTCCCCTCGGTCAGCGGATTCAGGCGGCAGACTTACTTGCCGTACTTGGAGATGATCTCCTCGGAGAAGAACTGCATGTGATCCCGGGTCTCCTCCAGAGTGCTGTCGGCGAAGATGAGGGCGGAGAAGGTGGTGACACCGGCCTCCATGTAGCGCTCCACCTGGGCCTTGACCTCGTCCACAGAGCCGATGAGGTTGCGCTCCATGTAGTTGGTGGCGTCCTTGCCCTTCATGGTGGACTTGCCCAGAGAGCAGCTGTGGCGGTAAATCTGAGACTTCTCCCAGCGCTCGATGGCCTCCTCGTGGGTCTTGGCGATGGAGACGGAGAGCTGGGGGGCGATATCAATGGTGGACACGTCGCGGCCCACGGCGTCGCAGGCCTCCTTCAGGGCGGCCACGCCGCTCTTGACCTCGGTGGGGGTCAGCAGGGCGGGCAGCCAGCCGGTGCCCCACTTGGCCACGCGGCGGTAGCTGTTGGAGGAGTTGCCGCCGAAGTAGAAGGCAAAGGGATCCTGGACGGGGTGGGGGAAGCTCTGACCATTCTTGATGTCGAAGTACTTGCCCTTCACGGTCACGTTGTCCTGGGTGAACAGCTTGTGCATGATGTCCAGGGACTCGTCCAGCATCTCGCCCCGAACCATCTCGTGGGCCTTGTCGCCGAACTCGGCCTCGAACTCCTCGCGGTAAGCGCCCAGACCGACGCCCAGCAGCAGGCGTCCGCCGGACAGGTGGTCCAGAGTGGCAATCTCCTTGGCCATGACCAGAGGATTGCGGAAGGGGATGACCAGCAGGGCGGTGGCAATCTTCAGCGTTGTGGTGCGCTCAGCGACAGCGGCCAGGGTGATCAGGGGAGAGTAGTACCGGGGCGCCTGGCCAAACTGCTCGCGGACATAGTCCTGGCTGGTGATGTGGTCGTTGCCCCACACGGAGTGGAAGCCCAGCTTCTCCGCGTAGATGGACAGATCCACCACATCGCGGACAGAGGAGTAGGGGATGGGGTACATCAGACCCTCGGTACCGGTGGCAATACCCAAACCAAAATTCGCCTTCATAACAGTTCCTCCTTATATTAGTAAAAAAACGTGGTTGCTTCTCGTTTATTTTCTGCCGGCCTGGAGCAGATGTGCTCCGCTGCGGACGGAAATCAGATCGTCCGGCGTGTCCACATCCCAGGCGAAACCGGGTATATGGAGCACTGCCGGAGTGAGGCCCACAGCCGCGGCAGCGGCCTTGTGGGCGGCAAGGCTGTCCGCTCCAAAGGAGAAGGAGGGAAGCAGATCCGGAGGGGAGAGAATTATGCCGTTGGTGCCTTTGCCATGGCGATCAGGCAGAAGAACCAAGGGGTGCTCTTGCCCCGCGAGCAGGGCCTGGTCCAACTCCTCCGAAGTGAGCAGGGGCAGATCGCCCAGGGCAAAGAGCATGGTGGAGAATCCCTCCGACGCCAGCGTGCGGGAGGCGGTCATGGCCGCCTGATTTAGGTCGCCCGGGTCGGGGAGAAAGCGCACGGCGGGAAATTCCAGGGCCAGCAGCGCCCTTAACTGCTCATCGGGAGAGACCACGGCGGACAGATCCAGCAGGGAGCATGCTTCGGCAGTGCGGAGCATATGGCGCAGCATATCCAGGCACAGACTCTGCCGCTGGCCGGGCGTACAGACGCCGGCCAGCCGGGTCTTGGCCTGGAAAAGCCGCTTGACAGGAATAACAAGCGCGGTCAATGCAATTCCCCTTTTCCGGGGTGGGTATAATTTATCCCCGGTCACTGTTCTGACTCTCTCTCAGATAGCGGTATACAGTCTGCTCAGAGACGTCCAGCTTTTTGGCGACCAGGGACACCGCCCCCTTCAGGGCAAAGATGCCTCTGGCCTGCATGCTGTCCACAGCCTGACGCTTTTCATCCGTGGTGAGCCGGTTGGGCGCCACGTCAAACCCGCTGAGCACCCGGTCAATGGCGTGGAAAAGGGTGTCGTCCACCGAGGAGGAGAAGGTCTCCACGCTGGACACCTGGGGTGCCGGCTCCTTGGGCGGCGCGTCAGGGTCGTCCCGGAGAACGGTGAATGCCTCAATAAGCCGCTGGGCGGCCAGCCAGTCCGTAATGTCAAAGTTGATGCAAAAGAGCCCTACCGTTACCCCGTCGTTATCCCGGATGAAAAAGGTGGAGGACTTGAGGCTTCGCTTTCCGTCAGGCGTAGTGCCGGCGTAGCTGACCACAAAATCCTTGTCCTGATAGCGGGGGTCGTGGACCACCTCCAGGCCAAAGTCGGTGATGTGTCCGCCCACCTCGCGCCCGGTAATGTGGTTGTTGGCGATGGCTACAATGGAGTGCTCCAGGTTGGTTAAGTCGTGGAGGATGACCTCACAGTTTTCGCCAAACACCTGCCCGATATAGTCCACCAGGGGAATATACCGTTTCAAAATGGGGTTGACTTCCATAATTGATAACCTGTCCTTTTTTACATTGCAGTGTTAAACAGAAGGATGCAAAAAGAAGCACAGCGACTCTTGCACGGAATTTGTGCCGGTTGAAGGGGATTGCATACTTCCTCAAGAATAGTGTGCTTTCTGATATTTTAAGATAATATTTTTTTAACATAATAAAAAAGAATTGTCAATATAGTGAGACAATCTTTCTAGACAAATGGGTGAAATCCTTTTCTAAAAACCTTGAAAATGGAAAAATAATACAAAAAATTGAGAGAAATGGTTTGACCCTCAGGAAATGCTGTGCTATTTTATTGAAAGGCAGTTTTATCACACTGTTACACTGAAAGACGGAAAAAGCCCGTTTATACAGTGTTTTACAGAAGAGGAGGGGCGGTATGAGCGGAATTTCCTTGATTCCTCTTACCGGAATTTGCGAGGTGGAGCCGGGAGACAACCTGGCGGAGCATATCTGGAGGGCTATGAGGGCGGACGGTGTGATGCCGGAGCAGGGTGACCTGCTGGTGGTGGCCCACAAGGTGGTGTCCAAAGCGGAAGGCCGGGTGGTGAATATGGCGGAGGTGAAGCCCGGGGCTGAGGCGGTGCGCCTGGCGGAGGAGACCGGCCATACGCCTGAGCTGACCCAGCTGATCCTGGATGAGTCCGAGCAGGTCTATCCTTACCGCGACCGCGGAATCCTGATGAGCCGCCATCGGCTGGGGTGGACCTGTGCCAACGCGGCCATTGACCACTCCAATGCCCCTGAGGGCCAGGCCATTCTGCTGCCGCTGGACCCGGATGAGAGCGCCAGAAAATTGCGTGAAGCGCTGAGGGAGCGGACGGGGGTGTCCATGCCGATCCTGATCAGCGATACTCACGGCCGTTCCCTTCGGGAGGGCATCATTGGCATTGCCGTGGGCTGCTGCGGCCTGGAGGCCGTGAAAAACTATGTAGGACGTACCGACCGCTTTGGACATCGTCTTAATGTGAGCCGGGAAGCGGTGGCCGACGAGCTGTGCGCCGCCGCCACGCTGTGCATGGGTCAGGCTGACGAGTCGGTGCCCGCCGTACTGATCCGGGGGTACGCCTATACCCCGGCGGAAACCGGTTCGGCGCCCCTGAAGCGGAAGCCGGAGCGGGAGCTCTTCCGCCCTGCCTGCGACAGAATCGTAAAAGAAGGAGGAAATTCCCTGTGAATTCCAGACTGAAAAAAGATATTCTCGCCACGCTGCTGGGGACGCTGGCCTTTCTGATTATGCTGCTGGTGAGCATTCCTGTGATCCCCGCTGCAACGTTCCTGAAGTATGATCCCAGCGGGTTCCTGCTGCTTTTGTCGGGCGCGCTGCTGGGGCCCGCCTGCGGCGTGCTCTCCTGCTTTATCAAGGGCTTCCTCTATTTCATCACCGGCGCGGGCAATATTTTCGGTGTGACCAGCGACTTTCTGGCCAACATCATCTTTATGATTCCGGCAGTGCTGGTCATGCGGCGTGGGGGCGGCAGTGTCAAGGCCTCTGCGGCGGGCTGTGCCCTTGGCACTGTGCTGGCCACTCTGGCCATGATCCCCATCAACCTGGTGGTGCTCCGCCTGGAGCTGGGACTGATGCCCGACGCGGTGATGGCCATGATGATCCCGGCCATTCTGCCCTTCAATCTGCTCAAGGGCGTGCTCAACTCTGTTATATACTTCCTGGCCGGCCGGCCTCTGAGCCGTCTGGTGGCCCGGCGCAGCGAGAGAGTGGGGAGCGGCCGTGAATAAACTGGAGCTGTTTGCTGTTGAGGGCATCGGCGCCCTGAACCGGGGGGACGATCTGGCCGGACTGATTGCAGAGCGCTTTTCTCTGGAGGACGGCGACGTGGTGGTGATCTCCTCCAAGGCGGTGTCCAAGACAGAGGGGAACGTGTACACCCGGGAGGAGCTGCCGCCCTCCCCCTTTGCCCATACCCTGGCGGAGCGGACCGGCCACGACCCCTGGTACTGCGAGCTGGTGCTGCGGGAGAGTGCCGATATCGTCCGCATGGCGCCGGGCGTTGTGATTTCCCGTACCCGGCACGGCTTTGTGCTGGCGAATGCCGGGGTGGACGCCTCCAACGCCGGAGGCGAGGGACGCCTGGTGGCCCTGCCCAAGGACCCGGACGCCTCGGCCCGCCGCCTGAGGCAGGACTTCCTGGACAAGACGGGAAAGACTGTGGCGGTGATTGTCTCCGACACCTTTGGCCGGACCTGGCGGGTGGGTCAGACTGACCTGGCGGTGGGGGCGGCCGGCCTGGCTCCCCTCCGGGACTACCGGGGGGAGAAGGATGCCGACGGGAGGCTCATGTCCCGCACCAGCCTGGCCCACGCAGACGAGCTGGCCTCCGCTGCCGAGCTGGTCCGGGGCAAGGCGGAGGGAATTCCGGCTGTGGTGGTGCGGGGATATCCGTATCAGGGGGACGGAGCGGCCTCGGAGCTGATTATGCCCGCCGAGCGGGATCTGTTTCGGTAAAGGGGTACTGACATGAACGAGATGCTGGATCTGATCCGCTCCCGCCGGTCTGTGCGGGAGTACGACACCCGTCTCATAGAGGAAGAGAAGGTGCGGGCCGTGCTGGAGGCCGGACTGCTGGCGCCCTCCGCCCATGACAGCCGCCCCTGGCACTTCGCTGTGGTATCTACGGCCGGGGGCAAAGAGAGGCTGCTCTCCGGCCTGGCCGCCCCCTTCCGTCAGGACATGGAGGCCGCCGGCCTGCCCCCTGAGACGGTGAAAGACCGGCTGACCCGCTCTCAGCGGATTTTCCGGGCCGCGCCGGTGCTCATCCTGGCCTTTGCGCCTGTGAGGCTGCCCGCCAATCCCCTGGACCGGACGGGCGGGCTGGAGGAAGTGCTGGAGATTCAGAGCGGCGCCCTGGCCTGCGGCCAGATGCTGCTGGCCGCCCACAGCCTGGGGCTGGGGATGTGCTGGTTCGCGGCGCCCTTGTTCTGCCCCATGGAGGCCTGCGCCGCCTGCGGCATGGACCCTGCCCAATGGCGGCCCCGCTGCCTGCTCACCCTGGGTTATCCCGCCCCGGGCAGCGCGCCCAAGGACAAGTCCCCGGTGCGCCCCGAGGATTACCTGACATTCTTGTAATTTAAGAGAAAAGAGCTGAACTGTATGGCTACCGTTGTGTTTTCCGGCGGAGTGGGGGGCTCCCGCTTCCTCTCTGGCCTGTGCCGGGTGATGGACCCGGCCGATATCACCGTCATCTCCAACGTGGGAGACGACACCGAGTTCTACGGCCTCTATGTGTGTCCTGACATCGACATTGTCCTCTACACCCTGGCCGGACGCATCAATCCCAAGACCGGCTGGGGATTAGAGGGGGACACTTTCCAGGTGCTGGAGGCCCTGAAGAAACTGGGCCACCCCTGCTGGTTCAACCTGGGGGATCAGGATCTGGCCACTCATCTCCACCGCACCATGCGGCTGAAGGAGGGGTGGCCCCTGAGCCGGGTGACGGAAGAGCTGACCCGGCTCAACGGCCTGCCCCTCACCGTGCTGCCCGCCACAGACCAGCGCCTGGAGACCCGGTTTGATACGCCTCTGGGAGATCTGCCCTTCCAGGAGTATATGGTGAAGCACCGCTGGCAGGTGGACATTGAGAAAATCCGTTTTGTAGGCGCGGAGAAGGCAAAGCCGGCCCCCGGCGTCCTGGAAGCCCTGGAGACCGCCGAGCGCATTGTGCTGGCCCCCAGCAACCCCTACATCAGCATCGGCGCCATCCTGGCCGTGCCCGGCATCCGGCAGGCTTTGGAGAAGGCCAAGTGCCCGGTGATTGCCGTCAGCCCCATTGTGGGCGGAAAGGCTATCAAGGGCCCTGCCGCCCGGCTGCTGGAGCAGTTCGGCCAGCCTGTGTCCCCGGTGGGCGTGGCCCGGGTGTACCAGGGTCTGGTGAGCCGCATGGTCATCGACAACGCCGACCGGAATCTGGCCGGAGAGATCGAAGCCATGGGCATGTCCTGCGGCGTCACCGACACAATGATGGATACCTTACCCCGCAAGGAGGCTCTGGCCCGCTTTGTGCTGGAGCAGAAGTGAATCCAAACAGGAAAGCGCCCGGACCGAGCAGTCCGGGCGCTTTCACATGTTCAGAGAAGGCTGTGTGCTGAATCACAGTCCAAAGGAGGGGCTGGAGGGGAGCGGGAGAGGGACCGCTCTGCTCCGGCTTGAGATGGGGAAACAGAATGACTGCACAGCGGAAATCGTTAGCTAATGCTAACTATCCGTTGGGTAAATACTACCACAGCAATGGGAATATGTCAAGGGCTTTTGCAAAAAAACAGATCCGCGCCGGATTTTCTCCGGCGCGGATCCAAAACGGCGCAGTTGGAAGAACTTACCCGGCCATAAACAGCCGGTTCAGGAAGCGGAGGAAGATGCCGGGCACTGTGAGCCGCGCCACGGCCCGCTCCGCTACAATGGGGATAGTCTGGAGAACCTGACCGTCCACGGTCACCACCATCTCGCCCAGCTTCTGCCCGGCCTCCACCGGGGCCTCCACGTTCTCGCACAGGCTGATCTGGGAGGTCACGCCGTTGAGCTGGGCCTTGTCCACCAGAATACGGCTGGACTGAGACAGCACGGGCTGAACGCAGTCCGCCTCGCCCAGAAGTACGTCGATGGGGGGCAGGGCCTGGTCTGGGTAGACATCCATCAGGGTGTAGTTGGCAAAGCCGTAGTCCAGCAGGGCGCGGGCGGCGTCAAACCGGTCCTGGGAGGTGGGGGCTTTGAGCACCACGGCGATGAGCTCCATGCCGCCCCGCTCCGCTGTGGCGGAGAGGCAGTAGAGGGCGGAGTCGGTAGAGCCGGTTTTCAGACCTGTGGCGCCGTCGTAGAAGCGGATGAGCTTGTTGGTGTTGGTGAGCTGAAAGGCGCCGTCCCGCAGAGAGTCCATCCAGATAGTGGTGTACTCCCGGATGGAGGGGTGGCTGAGAATCAGCTCCCTGCTCATGAGAGCGATGTCGTGGGCAGAGGTCAGATGCCCGGCGGCAGGCAGGCCGGTGCAGTTGACAAAGGTGGTGTCTGCCATACCCAGCTCAGCGGCCCGCTGGTTCATCAGTGATACAAAGCCCTCCTCGCTGCCCGCCACCAGCTCGGCCAGGGCCACGGCGCCGTCGTTGGCGGACACGACGGCCACTGCCTTCAGCAGGTCGCGGACTGTCATCTGCTCCCCCTCCTTCAGCCAGATCTGGCTGCCGCCCATGGACACTGCGTGGGCCGACATGGTCACCATCTGGTCCGGGGAGATGCGGCCGCTGTCAATGGCTTCCATCACCAGCAGCAGTGTCATGATCTTCGTCACGCTGGCGGGCTCCAGCTTGTCGTGGGAATTCTGTTCATAGAGAATGGTGCCGGTCTCCTTCTCCATCAGCACCGCCGCGCCGCAGTTGACTGTGGGCGCGCTGGACGCCGCCTGGGCCGTGGGGACGGAAGGCGCCAGAAGGACAGCGGCCAGCGCCGCCGCAAGGAGCTTTTTTCTGTGGTTCATATGGCAGTTCCTCCGTGGTTGATTTCTAACACAGAGGATATGGAATTCTGTCCGGTTCTATACAGCGCAGAAAAATTTTGATGAACGGACAAAAACACGCCCCGGCGTTTAACCGGAGCGTGTCAGGCAGAGGGGAAAGGGGCTCAGCCCTGGGCCTTGGCGGCCATATTCCTGGCAAAGTCCGCCGCGGCGGACAGGTCCGCCTGGTCAGGGTGGGAGAGGGCCTGGTCAAAATTGGCCAGGAAGCTGGCAACTTTGGGATCTCCCGGGGTCTTGGCGGCCATGGCCTCGTACCGGGCACGGACGGCGGCAGGCATCTTGCCCTGGCACATCCAGCCGCCCAGCACGGTGTTGCCGGCGGGGAGCAGGGCCTGGGTCCGCTGGAGAATGGCGTCAAAGTAGGCCGGGCTGCCGCCGAAGCCGGCGGTGCCGAAGAGGGCTACCTGCTTGCCGGACAGTTTGGCAAGCAGCTTCTGCACGTCCGGGGGGCAGACGCCCTTGTCCGTCCAGAAGCCCAGGAACAGCACCTCCTCCCCAGGGACGGCGGTGTCCGGCCCCACGGACTCCAGCCGGGCCTCGCCGGCGGGGAGGGCGGCATAGATGGCGCGGGCCACCTGCTCGGTGTTGCCGGTGCCGCTGGAATACAAAACTGCATAGCGCATGTGTACACATCCTTTCGGGAAATAAAAGCGAAATAAAACGGCCGGAAAACCTTCGGCTGGATGATCATATCACGTCTCAACGCCCTTGTCGAGGGAAAGACAGGATGTTATAATGGGGCTGTTATGAAAATGCAGGGCCATGAGCGGCCTGTAAGGAGGAGAGCGGGATGGAAGGGATGTTCCTGCCGGTACTGTCTCACTTTCAAAATGAGAATATCTGGATTGCCAGCGACGGCAAGCTGCGCTATCAGGTGACCCCGACCACTGAGACCGGCGAGGACGGAACAGAAAAGCAGGTGCTGATAGCCGAGACCTGGGAGGGACCCTGGAGCAGGGAGTTTTCCGTTATCGAGGAGGTGGAGGAGTTCCCCATGACCGAGGACGGCATTGAGGATCTGCGTGCCTGGCTGATTCTGGAGAGCCTGGAGATCAACGACCGGCCGGATAAGAGCCTGGAGGAGAACATGGCTCGCAGGGAGGCGGCCATTCAGGCCAGAAAGGCCGCTGAAGATGAAAAGGGGAAGGAAAACTGACCTCTATTTCTTATAAAGCTGCAAAAAACCGCGCCTGTCATCTGACAGGCGCGGTTTTTATTATGGGTTTCAGGCCTCCGCGGTGGCGAAGAGGTCGGCGGCCCGGAGAATCAGAACGGCCAGCTCAGCCCGGGTGGCGGTGGCTTTGGGGGAGAGTGTGTCTCCCGTGCCGGTGCCGGCGACCAACCCGGCCTCCACGGCCCAGGCCATGGCGTCGGCGGCGTAGCCGGAGATGTCAGCAGTGTCGGTGTAGGCGCTCAGGTCGGCTCTGCCGCTTACATCCAGCCCCAGGGAGGCGGCGTAGTTGTACAGCATGACCACGGCCTGCTCCCGGGTGAGGGCGGCGGTGGGGTAGAAGGAGCCGTTGCTGCCCTGGACCACGCCGGCGGAGGCGGCCCAGTTGACGGCGTCGGCGTACCAGACGCCGTCGGCCACGTCGGAGAAGCCGGCAGACACAGCCTCGGGGGAGCCGGCCATCCGGTACAGAACCATGGCCAGCGCGCTGCGGTCAGTGGTGCTCAGGGGGAGGAAGGCGCCCTTGCCGTTGCCCTGGAGCAGGTCCTGGGCGGTGGCGCTGCCCACGGCCTCAGCAAACCAGTCGCCGGTATTCACGTCGGTGTACTTGGCGGCGGCCAGAGCCTTGGCGTTGTCGCCGCTGTCAGCGCTGCCGGTGCAGATGCCGCCCAGCAGGCTGGCAAAGGCGGTGTTGCTGATGAAGTTGAACTCATCCCGCTGGTGGACCTTGTTGGTCAGAGTGTTGGCAAAGAGAACCAGGTTCAGGCCGCTGCCGTGGTACTCAATGGCCTGGATGGAGTTGTCCAGGAAGTCGGCATAATGCTCGCCGGTGCTGGGCAGGAAGCCCTCCAGCAGTTCCCTGGAGCCGTCCAGCTGCACCAGCACCTGGGCACCGTCGGGGATGGCGGAGAAGTAACCCGCGCCGTAGCCGTAGAGGACGTCGTCGCCCTCGGCCACATAGCTGGCGGTCACCAGGCTGTCGGTGGGATAGGTCACATAGGCCAGAGCGTCCATGGCGGAGCGGTCCACGGTCTCCCGGACCAGCTGTCCCTCGGCAAAGAGAGACACGGCGGAGCGCATGGCGTTGGAGCCGTAGCCGATGTAGGGGGTGCCGGACTTGACGGCGGCCAGGGCCTGGTCGTCCAGAGCGGCGGCGCCGATGATGAGGTCAGCCTCAGCGGCGTTGTCGGTGACGGTGAAGCCCAGCAGCTCCATGGACTGCCGGTCATAGTTGTACTGGGCGGCGCCGCTGACCAGGGTGCTCTTGACAAAGCCGGTGCTGTTGTCGGCGGGCTTGCCGGAGATGTAGATGACGGGGGCCTTGGTGATGGTCAGGGACAGGGGGGCGTCGGCAGCGGCCACGCCCTTGCCGGTGAGCAGGTAGGTCTGGGAGACAGTCTGCCAGTCGGCGTAGTCGCACAGGAAGGAGCCCTTGTCCTCGCCGGAGATGATCATGGCCACGGTCTTGCCGGCCCGCAGCAGGTCGTTGACGGCGGAGGTGGAATCCTCGGAGGCGTTGGACAGGATGACCTTCTCGCCGGTCACGCCGGTAAAGGCGGAGGACACAGTCCAGTCGTCGGAGACGGAGCAGGCGGCGGCGATGGCCTCATAGGCGGCGGGCTCGGCGCAGGTGACCATGTCAAAGCCGCGGGTATAGTTGAACGCAGTGATGCCCTCGGAGTAGAGCACGGGCCACCCGGTGATGACGGTGCCGTCGTAGAGCACGCCGTTGGCCACGCTCCGCTTGGCCTGGTACATGGAGACCACGGCGGTGCCGGCGGGATACTCCACGCCGTTGTAGGTGAAGGCCTTGCCGGCCACCATGATCTCAACGCCGTTGCGGGTGAGATAGGTGAGCATGTCGTCGGCAGCCTGGAGATTGCTCTGGTTGGCGCCGTCCAGAGGGATGATGTAGCACTCGGGATAGAAGTTGCCGTTCTGGCCCTCGCCGTCGTACTCGGGACGGAACAGGTCAGCTTCGGCGCCCTCTACATCGTACTGGTCGCAGAACCACTGGCCCACCAGGTCATAGGCATCGGAGTTGGCGTTGGTCACGCCGCGCTCGAAGATCTTGGTCTGGCAGAGCAGGTAGCTGTCCTTGTTCTGGGCAATGTAGTCGCTCTGGCCCAGCTGGCCGTAGGCCAGGGCGGTGACCATGTAGTCGTCGTAGGCGGGGACCTCAACGGTGTAGGAGACAGTGCCGTGGAGCATGGCGTACTGGGGGGTGTAGCTGGTGGACATGTCGTCCCAGGGGTCGTACCACTGGGTCTGGTAGCTGCCGTCGGCGTTGACTTCGCCGGTGTAGCTCAGATAGTCGCGCTGGGGGGTAACATAGCTGTTGTGGCCGTCGTTGTTGGCCACAGCGGCAATGCCAAGGGCCTCGCCGCCGGTCATCAGATGCTCGGCCAGCAGGTCGTACTCAAAGTTGGGCTCGTGAGGGGGATCGCAGGGCTCGCACTGGAAGGTCTCCACCCGGCCGTGGAACTCGGCAAAGCTGACAGGGTTCCACTCGGCGATGAGGGCGGTCATGTTCTGAGTCTCAGCCTGGGTCTGGAAGGAATTGTCCCGGTTCAGGTCAAAGCCGCCGGAGGAGGTGCGGGTCAGATAGGTGCGGCCCTCCACGTTCTCCTCGGGCACCAGAATGAAGAACACGTCGCTGAGCAGGTCGTCCACGTTGACGGCCTCGGTCTCGATGGTATAGTACTTCTCCAGATCCACCACGGTGGAGATGTCGGCGGTGGTGCCGTCGGCGTTCTTGCCCTTGATGTAGCCCAGGTAGGTGGCGGTGTCGGACACCAGGTCGGGCACGGCCACGGAACCGGCCTCGCCCTCGGGGCCCATCTGGGCGGCCAGCTCGGCCTCACCTTCGGCGGTGAAGCCGGTGAGCTTGTCGTAGTCGATGGTGCCGTCGCCGGCGGCGGCGTTGAGGAGCATCCAGGCAAAGGCGGTGACGCCGTCGCTGGCGGCCACCTCGTTGGCGTGGACGTTGGAGTACATCACGGGCACCTGATAGTCGCCCAGAGTGCCGTTCTCAATCTTGGCGATGAGGCCGGTGGGGTCGCTCTCGGCCTCCTCCTTAATCTCCTTCCACTTTTCCACGGCGGCCTTGTCCTTGGCCACGATAAGGTAGGGCATATCCAGACTGGTCATGCCGTTGTCGCCCTGGCTCATGCCCATGGAGAACTTCTCCACGTACAGGTCGGTGTTCTCGGCGGCAAAGGCCACCATCTCGTCGATGGCCTCGTAGACCTCGCTCATGGTGTGGAACTGGTCGTAGGGGGCGATCTTCACGCCCACAGCGCCCAGAGTCTCATTGCCGGCCTGGGCGGTCAGGTTGAAGTAGCCGCACACGTCCATGTAGTAGCCGCCGTTGACGTGAGGTACGCTGAAGTCGTCCAGGAAGTAGCAGGTGTTGGCAAAGGTCAGGGTCACATACACCTGGCCGTCAGCCTCTTCGGCGGAGGAGACCAGATTGGTGAAGAAGGGGGTCTCCCCATCCTTGCACATCCAGGTGTCCAGGGCGCCGCCCTCGGTCTGGTTGGGGAACAGGGCGTCGTCCAGGTAGTCCTGGGTTTCATCGGGCACCAGGGACCACACAGCCTCAGCGGCGGCGGCCTTGGCCTGGTCCAGGGTCATGTCCACCGGCAGCATGACTTTGAAGGTCCGCTCGGCGGTGAGGGAGATGGCATTGTCGCCGCCGTCCTCAGTGGTATTGACAAAGGTTGCGGCGGGGGCGGAGCTGGCCTCTGTCTCCGCCGCAGCGGCGGGCAGGGACACCAGCGACAGGCACATGGCCAGCGCCAGAATCAGGGACAGCCACTTTTTGGGCGCGTGGGTACTGCTTTTCATCTGTTTCACCTTTCCTTCTCTCAAATCGCGGGCACACATAGAATAAAAATACGAAAACCTCACAACTTGATGAATAATTATGAAAGAATAATACCACTGAGAGAGAAAAGTGTCAACTGTCCAAATGGTAAAATGCAGACAAAATAGAGCAGTTAAAATGGGGATATATTGTGTAAAACAGAAGATAAGAAGTGAGGAGCTATCCGGAACAGGGCGGAATACCGCTAAAAACGGGAACAAAAAAAGCGCCCTGCCGGAAGGGCAGAACGCTTTTTGCGCCGGAATATTCAGAAAGTAAAGTCCACAGCCACCCGCTGCTCCGCAGCCTTTTTAATGTAATCCGCCACCTTCAGATGTTCGGGGTGGTTGGCGTAGGCGGAGAGGGTGTCCGGGTTGTCGGTCTCTACAATGAGGGCCAGGTCGAAGTTGCCCTGGATGGAGCCAAGGTCAATACCCACCTCCATGTGCTTTACCTCTGGGATGATCCCTGCCAGGGCCAGCAGGCGCTCCCGGACCAGAGCGCAGTTTTCCGCCCGGGATCTGCCCTCAGCCCGGTCTTTGAACTTCCACACGACAATATGCTTGAGCATGGGAATAACCTCCTTTGCAGGGACGCCGGTGCGGACAAGGGGGGACAGCCAAAAATCCGGGGAGAAAACCCGCTGTGTTTTCACCAGAATGACCGTTGCGCCGGGCGTCTTGTTATATTATAATGCCTACGGCGCGGCGGAGCAAGACGGATTTCTGCCGCATACTGGAGCGTACGGGTCCTGAAACGCCATGTTCGAGGCCTGCGGTCTTTCTCATGAAAGAAGGAAAACACATGGAATATCGGATGAATCGGAGCCTGAGGACGTCCTATCAGCTGGCGGGCGTGGTGTTCCTGGCGGCGGCGGTGCTGCTGTGGGTGTGCAGCGCCCTGGAGCTGATGGGGGCGGACAGCCTGCGGCTGATGTGCCGCATCGGCGCTGTGGTGGTGGCGGTGCTGGGCGTCGTGTCCCTGCTGAGGCCCGCACGGGCCTGCGTCCGGCTGGAGGATGACGATACCCTCCGCTGCTGCGACGGCTACGGCCCGGCCAAGCGGATTGCCGCCGGCGACATCACCCGGGTGGATCTGCTGGGCGGCCGCCGGATGGCGATTTACCTGAAGAGCGGCCGGCGTGTAAATCTGGAGTTTCTCTTTGAGAGGCGCGAGATTTTTCTGGCTGAGCTGCGGTCCAGGGGCATCCCGGTGGAGACTCCGGCCAAGCGATAGAAAAATAAGAGAACGGAAGCGGAGCGCCGCGCCCTGGGAAAGGGGCGCGGCGCTCCGCTGTTGCGGGAAGCCGGGGGAGGAGTATGCCGCGGCGGGGCGGAGCGTGGGTTTCACAGCTTCCGTTGCGCGCGGATCAACTGTTCAGCGGATACAGGGTAATGACGTCTTCGGTCAGAAGGGTGAGGGCGCCGTTGGGAGAGACGGTATAGAGGTCTGCAAGGCCCGTGTCCTCGTGGTACAGGGCAAGGCCGGTCTGCCTGCCCATCAGGGCGACATCCAGATAGACGCCGCCGTCCTCCAGTATGGGGAGCTCCAGCGGTATGGGAGCGCCCTCGCCGTCAGAGAGAAGGAAACGGGTAATGCCATTGTCATCGGCGGAACAGAGAATCGTATTATCCATGGTGACCACGGCAAATTCGTTTCCCTGGGTCAGAAGGACCGGCTCGCCGCCGGCCCGGAGGGCATAATAGTCCCGCGATCCCGATGTACCCTCGGGGAGGATGTAGAGCAGGAGGGACAGGTCGGGGGAGGCACTCAGCAGAGAGAGCCTATGTCCCTGAGCCAGCACCTGGGAGGTGGGGGTGCCCCACAGGCCGTCAAAACGGTAGAGGGTATTTTTCTCGCTTGGGCCGGTGGTCTGGACCACAAGGCTGTCTCCGTCCAGGGCGGCATAGGCGGCCGAGATGGCGGTGCCTTCCGGAAATACAGGCGAGGCGGCCGCTTCCCGGTCCAGAAGCCAGAGTCCGCGGTCGGTATTCAAAGCCTTCTCCAGCAGAGTGGGCACATTGTACTGGAAGATCATAACGGTAGTGGCGGTAGTATGGATGCTCCGGGGGGTGGTGTAGGTGGGGGCGCAGATAGACTGGGCCGTAAAGGCCCCGATTTGAATGGGCGCTTCCCCTTCGCGGTAGAACCAGGTGGAAGTGCCGCTGTCATCCTCCGTGACATAGAGAAGCTGGGTGCAGTCCCGGTTGGAGAGCAGGCCTGCCGAGAGGGAGAGGCAATCGGTGAGCTGAGCGCTCTCCCCGTTCTTCCAGGCATACAGGTGGAGACTTCCGCCGTGCATAGAGACATAGTACACAGTGCCGCTGTCAGTGACCAGGATGGGAGAGATGTCGTCCGCGGGCAGGCCCTGGGACTGGCCGCCGTCCAGGGAGAGATAATAGTAGCGGGGGCCGGACTGGGGAACAAGCGCCGTCTCCCATACAAGGGACTTGCCGCTGTAAGAGAGAAAGGCGGAGTAGGAGGCGTCCTCCGCCGCGGTCTCCGGCTGGCCGTCCTCCCGCTGGAAAAAGAGATGGTGCTCTCCGTCCGCCCAGACGGCGGTGCTCCCGTCAAAGGAGAGCGTGCAGCTCTGCGCCTGCTCCGCCAGAGTGGTGCAGCCCTGGGCATCGGCCCGGTACAGGGTGCCGCCGGCGTCGGCCGCCAGAAGTACAGACTTATCCCCGGAGATATCGGCGGAGCGGAAGGCGGCGCTCCCGGCCTGGAGGGCCGCCACCTGTTCCTCGCCGCGCCACAGTTCCACCTGCGTGCCGTTCTCCCTAACGAGAAAGAAGAAGGAAGCCTCGCTGTCCAGGACAAAGGACTGGTCCAGC
Organism: uncultured Pseudoflavonifractor sp.; assembly: GCF_944387805.1. Classification (GTDB taxonomy): domain Bacteria; phylum Bacillota; class Clostridia; order Oscillospirales; family Oscillospiraceae; genus Pseudoflavonifractor. The sequence goes on from NZ_CALXGI010000001.1 coordinate 148,279, forward strand.
GGGGCCGGACGGGTGAGAAAGAAAGCCAGGGCGCCCGCTGCCGCGGCCAGGAGCAGCACTGCGGAGAGCACCAGCGGGAGCAGCCGCCGTTTTGGGCGGGCCGGGGCGGCCGGCTGCTTTGGCGCAGCCGCTTGGGGCTGCGGGGGCGTCTCCCGAGTGGGGAGGGGGGCGCCGCAGCGTCCGCAGAAGCGGTCGTCGGGGCCGTAGGGGAAGCCGCAGTTGGGACAGAACACAGGGCATCGCCTCCTGAACATAGGGATTGACCGGGGAGTTTGGATTCAGATTTATCCTAACATACCGGGGGGAGGATGGCAAGAATGGGGGAGGAAAAAGCGGGCTGCCTATCCAAAAGCGGTGAAATGAGTGACAAAAGGGAGAAAATGTGCTATACTGACGCTAATTATGCGTATGCCGCGTTTTGGAAAGAAAGGACAATGCACAATGAAATGGATGAAGCGTACGGCAGCTCTGGGGGCTGCCGTGATACTGACGGTTTCTCTTGCGGCGTGTTCCGGCGGGGACGCCGACGAGACGGTGGCCGCCGCTCTGGAAAAGGTGAAGAGCGCCGCCAGCGTGGATGCTGTGCTTGAGATGACGGCGGAATATGCCTCCGAGGATCAGACGCTGTCAGTCACCAACCGGATGACTCTGACCGCCTTCCAGGACCCGCTGAAGCTCAAGGCGGAGATAGCGCTGAATATGGCCAGCGGGGAGGATGACTATTCTCGTACCATTACCATGTACGCCCAGAGAGATGGGGAGGATCTGGTGCAGTACGCCACCGACGGCAGCTACTGGGCCAAGCAGACCACCACCCAGGAGGTGCTGGATACCTATAATGTGGGGGACACCCTGGCTTTTTATGTGTCTGAGGCCTCCGGCTTCCGCGGAAACGGCACCGAGACTGTCAACGGCGCTGACGCGGAGAAGTACACCGGCGCCATCAGCGGCAAGCCCCTGGTGGAGATTTTGGACGCCGACGGGTACCTGGAGTCCATCTCCTCCATGTCCGAGGACCAGCAGGAGAAGATACGGGCGAATCTGGAGGGCATGCCCGCTGCCGAGATCACTGTATGGGTGGACCGGGAGGGCTATCTGGTCCAGATGGAGATGGATATGCTGAAGGTTGTGAGCAACATGGAAGCCAACATCGACGAGACCCTGGGCCACCCCGCCGCCATGGAGGAGGAGAGCATCAATGAACTGGTGGGCGCATCGATCCGCCTGACCTGCTCCAACTTCGGCGCGGCCACCGACTTTGAAATTCCTGCCGAGGCGCTGGAGGCGGTGGATCTGACCACAGCCGGACAGAGCGCCGGGGAGTAAACATCCTGTATCCGTTTTATAAAATAATAAATATAATAATGTAGCAAAAGGGGGTGGCGCTGCCAGCCCCTTTTCTTTTTTCAGCGGAACTTTTTGGCGGGAAAAACGTCTGAAAAACAGCAGATTCTGGAACAGAGAGAAAAAGACAGGGTTCCCGTTGCTTTTTCCAGGATAAGCCGCTATAATTATGTCAAGTGCAGCAACCCGCCTTACAGCGGGGGGCAAGGACGAGCCCAAATTTGGAGGTGCGCTATGAAACGAAACAGACTGCTCCCCGGAGCGCTGGCCCTGGCGCTGGTGCTCTCACTGACCATGGTCCCCGCATTCGCCGCCACGTTCCCCGACGTGCCGGCCGGATACTGGGCAGAGTCCTATATCAATGACATGGCCGCTCAGGGCGTGTTTAAAGGCTATGACAACGGCGAGTTCCGGCCCAAGAATGAGCTCCAGGGCAGCGAGGCCCTGGCGCTGTGCGCCCGCATCGCTGTGGATACGGATTTGCGGACTCAGATCGGCCAGGACCGGGCAGATGAGATCTCCGCCATTATGGGGGACAAGCAGGCCTGGTTCCGGGACGAGTACGCCACCTGCCTGGAGACTGGCATCCTCTCCTATACCGAGCTGAAGGGACTCTATGACTCCGGCGCCCTGGACAACGGCAGGACCATCACCAAGGAGGACTTCGCCCTCTATCTGGTGCGGGCCATGCAGCTGGCACCCATGGCCGAGCATCTGTCCAGCTATACCCTCACCTTCACCGACAAGGCTGACATTACCCCCGGCCGTGAGCCCTATATCTATCTGCTCAATACATACGGCATTATCACCGGCACGGACCAGAATCAGTTCCAGCCCAAGAGCACCGTCACCCGGGAGGTGGCTGCCACCATGCTCTCCCGGGCCATCGCCTTCATGAAGGAGCGGGGCACCAGCGTGGAGCTGCCCAATTACACCGACTATGAGTGGCAGGCAGGCACCATTGTCTCCGCCACCTCCAGCAGCAAGAACGTGATTCTCCTTACGCTCAACAGCGATCTGTCCGGCTCCTGCACCATCTCTCTGCCGGCGGACACCCCCATCTATGAGAACAGCATGCTGGTGGACAGCGCCCTGCTCCAGACCGGCACCTATGCCCGGGTTTGCTACGACGAGGACGGCACTCCTATGGCGGTGCGCCTGTCCGGCAAGCTGGACACCGTGGCCGGCACTGTGGTGGGCGTCTCCGGCAGCGAGCTGCTCCTCAATGTAAACGGGACCTCCGTCACCCTGCCCTACGACCGCTTCACTGAGGTACAGGTGGGACAGAAGGTGGGGGGATATGAACTCATCGACCCCGAGGCTGGATACACCACCGCCGTCTGCCGGGTGGACCAGCAGGATCATCTGGCCGCCGTCCAGCTCTCCGGCGGCACCCGCAAGGCCGAGGGGCTGATCGCCGCCGTGGAGACTCAGGCTTCCGGCGGGTGCGTGCTCACCATCTCCGGCTTTGACGGCCAGCAGGAGCGGCTCACCGTTCCCGCAGGCGCCGCCATCACTGCAAACGGCCTGGCCGTCTCCGGAATGACCGGCAGCTATGTGGGCAGCTATGTGTCCCTGAGAGCTTCCAATGACAACGGCAATGTGACCGCTGCCGCCGTAGACACAGTCACCCAGTACATTCAGGGCGCGGTGAAGAGCCTGGGCAGCGCCAGCGGCGTCAATAATGTGACCATTACCGACCTGAAAACCAACAAGGCCACGACCTATAACTTCTCCGCCGACGCTGTGGTGACATATGAAGGCAAGGCCATCACCGTAGGCGGCGTCCAGAAGGACTGGTTCGTTACGGTCCGCCTGTCCGGCGGCGAGGTGGCCATGCTCTCCGGCTATCCCGGTTCTGCCGTCACCGAGGGTACTATTACCGACATCAGCTACCCCGCCGGCACCACCACTGAGATCATCAGCGTCACCACCGCCGACGGCCGGGTGATCCCCTTCCAGGTGGACCTGTCCGCGCCGCCCCAGGTCCGCCGCAGCGATAAGACCAGCTCCATTGACAAGCTGCGCACCGGCGACGCCGTCACCGTCACCGTGCGGTACAACGCCGTCACCCTGATTGACTCCGTGCCCCAGAGCGCCAACGTCTCCGGCACTATTACCCGCAAGAGTGAGGATACTTCCGGCATCACCATCGAGGTGGAGCTGGACAACAACGGCGGTACCGCCACCTATGCCATCACCAGCGGTGTTTCGGTGAGCCAGGACGGCAAGCTTATCTCCATGTACGACCTTCGGGTGGGTTACCATGTGGCCATGGTCACCAACGGAGACACTGTGGCCTCCATTGAGGTGGACAAGACTACCACCACCAGCAATCAGCTCAACGGCACCGTCATCTACGTGAACACCTCTGACCGGACCATTACCTTCCGGGCTGACGACGGCACCGGCAACGGGTCGGTTATCCAGGTCAGCGCCCCCGCCGGCACGGTCATGCAGGAGGCTTCCGGCGGCACCTTCTCCCTGAATACGCTGAAGACCGGCGACAGCCTGAATATCTACGGCGGCTACACCACTTCCGGCGACTTCAAGGCCACTATTATCATCCGCACGGCCAAGTAATAGAAAGCCTTACGGCGAGATAAGACCGGGCTGCTCCTCCGGGCGGCCCGGTCTTTCCGCTGTCCGGAGGGCAAAGCGGACAGAAGATGGGGCGGTTGCCCTGTTCCCTTTGTGTAAGTGGCCAAAACCGCGATTTTCTTGAAAAAAGCGCAAAAAAATAACCGAAAACTCTTGACATAGATCCTTGTTTAGGGTATTATATCAGAGCGCCTGTTTAAGGGGCGCGATCTGCGATGATGCGGGAGATTGCGGCGTGAGCCGGTAACTTCCGCGGAGTATGTCCGAGCTAGAATCGGGCGGCTGAGGAATCTGTGCACGGGCGTATATCGCCGGTGCATGGAGTAAACCGGCCTGCTTAGAGCCGGTTTTCTTCATGCCACGGAGTGATACGCACGGAACCGTGGACATAAGATTTCTCACCGTACGAAGCGTGCGAGGAGTACCGAACCCCACTTCGTATGTTTAAGGAGGAAACACCATGGCAGCCCAGAAAGAAATGATTCGCATCCGTCTCAAGGCCTACGACCATCAGCTCATCGACCAGAGCGCCGAGAAGATTGTGGAGACCGCCAAGCGCACCGGCGCGTCTGTCTCCGGTCCCATCCCCCTGCCCACCAAGAAAGAGGTCGTGACCATCCTTCGCGCTGTGCACAAGTACAAGGACTCCCGGGAGCAGTTTGAGCGCCGCACGCACAAGCGCCTCATCGACATCCTCAAGCCCTCCCCCAAGACTGTGGAGGCCCTGATGAGCCTGGAGCTCCCCGCCGGCGTGGAAATCGAGATTAAGCTGTAATTCCAGCGTCTGAGCCGTCGTGAGCGGCGCGGATGGACTGGAGCGAGGACGCGAAACCGAAGGGCCGCACAGCGGACCTGTTTCAAGTCCGAGACGAAGGGAAGCCGCGCGTCGCGAACAGGCGAAGCGTGAGGACAGCGAGTCTCACAACTATGTTGTACCCGCAGTCCGCCGCGTTTTGAGGCGGACGGGTCAAGTTGGCAGACCAATGGGGAGCCTGATGCCCCAAGTCTTCCAACCAATAACCTTATTTAAGGAGGAAAACACATGGAAAAGGCCATTATCGGCAAGAAGGTCGGCATGACGCAGATCTTCGATGAAGCCGGCAAGGTCATCCCGGTCACCGTCATTGAGGCTGGCCCCTGCGTGGTCACTCAGAAGAAGACCGTGGAGAAGGACGGCTACACCGCTGTGCAGCTGGGCTTCGAGGACGTGCCTGAGCGCAAGCTCACCAAGCCCGAGCTGGGCCACCTGAAGAAGGCTGGCGTCAGCCCCAAGAAGGTCCTCAAGGAGTTCGCTCTCAACAATGCCGAGTCCCTGAACATCGGCGACGAGGTCAAGGCTGATACGTTCGCCGCCGGCGACCGCGTGGACGTGACCGGCATCAGCAAAGGTAAAGGCTACGCCGGCGTCATCAAGCGCCACGGCGCTCACCGCCTGAAGGAGTCCCACGGTACCGGCCCTGTGCACCGCCACGCCGGTTCCATGAGCGCCAACAGCGATCCTTCCCGCATCTTCAAGGGAAAGATCGGTGCCGGCCAGATGGGCAACGAGCAGGTCACTGTGCTGAACCTGGACGTGGTCAAGGTTGACCCCGAGCTGAACCTGATCGCTGTCTGCGGCGCCATCCCCGGCCCCAAGGGCGGCATTGTCTGCCTGCGCAGCTCCGTCATCAACGTCAAGGAGAAGGGCGCTTCCGCTGACATCTCCAAGAACCCGCAGAAGGCTTCCGGCCGCAATCCCCAGAAGGCTTCCGCCCGTAACAAGTAAGAAAGGAGAGATACCAAATGCCTAAAGCAACTGTTGTTGATATGACCGGCAAGAAGGTCGGCGAAGTGGACCTCTCCGACGCTATCTTCGGCATTGAGCCCAACGTGAGCGTTGTTCACGAGGCTGTCAAGAATCACCTGGCCAACTGCCGCCAGGGCACTCAGTCCGCCCTCACCCGCGCCGAGGTCTCCGGCGGCGGCATCAAGCCCTGGCGCCAGAAGGGCACCGGCCGTGCCCGTCAGGGTTCCACCCGCGCTCCCCAGTGGACTCACGGCGGCGTGGTCTTCGCTCCCAAGCCCCGCTCCTACAGCTACACCCTCAACAAGAAGGTGAAGCGCCTGGCGCTCAAGTCCGCTCTCTCCGCCAAGGCCGCTGAGGGCAACGTCATCGTGGTGGACGGCCTGAGCCTGGACGCCGTCAAGACCAAGAACATGGCCGCCTTCCTGGGCAACCTGGAGGCCAAGAAGGCCGTTCTGGTCACCCCTGAGGTCAATGAGAACGTGGTCCTGTCCGCCCGGAACATCCCCGGCGTGATCACCACCACCGCCAAGCTCCTCTCTGTTTACGACATCGTAAACGCCAACCAGTTCATCGTGGACAAGGCCGCCCTGGCCGTCATCGAGGAGGTGTTCGCATAATGGCTACCACCGCTTATGATATCATCAAGCGTCCGGTCATCACCGAGCAGTCCATGGAGCAGACCGAGATGAAGCGCTACACCTTCGAGGTGGCCAAGAGCGCCAACAAGATTGAGATTGCCAAGGCCGTCGAGGAGATCTTCGGCGTGAAGGTGGTCAAGGTCAACACCCTGAACATGCAGGGCAAGGAGAAGCGCACCGGCGCCTATCCCAAGGGCCGCCGCCCCTCCTGGAAGAAGGCTGTGGTCACCCTCAGCGAGGACTCCAAGACCATCGAGTTCTTCGAAGGCATGGTGTAAGGAGGATAAGGAACAATGGCTATCAAAACTTATAAGCCCACAACGCCCTCCCGCCGCCACATGACCGTGAGCGCCTTCGAGGGCATTGACAAGAAGGCCAAGCCTGAGCGCAGCCTGATTGAGAACCTGAAGAAGAATGCCGGCCGCAACAGCTACGGCCGCATCACCGTCCGCCACCGCGGCGGCGGCAACAAGAAGAAGTACCGTATCATCGACTTCAAGCGCCAGAAGGACGGCGAGGTCGCTGTGGTGCTCCGTCTTGAGTACGATCCCAACCGCTCCGCCAACATCGCTCTCATCCAGTATGAGGACGGCACCAAGAGCTATATCCTGGCTCCTGTTGGACTGAAGGCCGGCCACAAGATTGTCTCCGGCCCCAACGCCGACATTCTGCCCGGCAACTGCCTGCCCATCGCCAACATCCCCGTGGGCGAGCTCATCCACAACATCGAGCTCTACCCCGGCAAGGGCGCTCAGCTCGTCCGGTCCGCCGGCGTGGCCGCCCAGCTGATGGCCAAGGAGAACGGCATGGCCCAGGTCCGTCTGCCCTCCGGCGAGGTCCGCTATATCCGCGAGGACTGCAAGGCCTGCATCGGTCAGGTGGGCAACACCGACTGGGCCAACATCCAGATCGGTAAGGCCGGCCGTAAGCGTCACATGGGTTGGCGGCCCACCGTCCGCGGCAGCGTCATGAACCCCAATGACCACCCCCATGGCGGCGGCGAGGGCAAGAGCCCTGTCGGCCGTCCCGGCCCTGTCACTCCTTGGGGCAAGCCCGCTATGGGCTACAAGACCCGCAAGACGAAGAACCGTACCGAGAAGTTCATCGTCAAGCATCGTAATTCTAAGTAAGGAGGCAGTAAAAGATGTCCAGAAGCATTAAGAAAGGCCCCTTTTGCGCCCCCGAGCTGCTCAAGCGGGTCGATGAGATGAACAAGACCGGTGAGAAGAAGGTGCTGAAGACCTGGAGCCGCGCCTCCACCATCTTCCCCTCCTTCGTCGGTCACACCTTTGCCGTGCACGACGGCCGCAAGCACGTGCCCGTCTACGTCACCGAGGATATGGTCGGCCACAAGCTGGGCGAGTTCGCCCCCACCCGGACCTTCCGCGGTCACGCCGGCGCCAAGTCCGGTAAGTAAGGAGGAGAGATAACATGGAAGATAAAAAGGTAGCCCAGGCTACTCTGCGTTATGCCCGCATCTCTCCCCGTAAGGTTCAGATCGTCTGCGATCTGATCCGGGGCAAGAGCGTGCCCGAGGCCACTGCTATTCTGATGGCCACTCCCAAGGCTGCTTCCGAGCTCATGCTGAAGATTCTCAAGAGCGCGGCTGCCAACGCGGAGAACAATCACCAGATGGATCCCGAGAAGCTGTACGTGTCTGCCACTTACGCCAACCCCGGCCCCATCATCAAGCGTATGCGTCCCCGGGCCCAGGGCCGCGCGTTCCGCATCAACAAGCGTACTTCTCACATCACCATCGCGGTGAGCGAGCGCTAAGGGAGGAGGAAAAATATGGGACAGAAAGTGAACCCCCACGGCCTTCGCGTGGGCGTCATTAAGGATTGGGACTCCCGCTGGTATGCCCGCAACGAGAAGGTCGGCGACCTGCTGGTGGAGGACAAGAAGATCCGGGACTTCCTGAAGAAGACCCAGTACGGCGCTGGTATCCCCAAGATTGAGATCGAGCGCGACAACGCCAAGGTGCGCATCTACCTGCACTGCGCCCGCCCCGGCGTGGTTATCGGCAAGGGCGGCGAGGCCATTGAGGCCCTGCGCCTGCAGCTGGAGAAGATGCTGGGCAAGAGCGTTGCCCTGAACATCGTCGAGGTCAAGAACCCCGACATGGACGCTCAGCTCATCGCTGAGAACATTGCTCAGCAGCTGGAGAAGCGCATCGGCTTCCGCCGCGCTATGAAGAACGCCATGGGCCGCGCTATGCGCATGGGCGCCCGCGGCATTAAGACTCAGGTGTCCGGCCGTCTGGGCGGCGCCGAGATCGCCCGTACCGAGCACTATCATGACGGCACCATTCCCCTGCAGACCCTGCGCGCCGATATCGACTACGGCTTCGCCGAGGCTGCCACCACCTACGGCCGCATCGGCGTGAAGGTGTGGGTCTACAAGGGTGAGATTCTCTCCCAGGCCCTGCGGACTACCCCCCGCACCCTGGACACCAAGAACTTCAAGGAGCGTCCTGACCGTCCCCGCCGCCGCGACGGCGACCGGAGAGGCGGCTTCGGCGGCGACCGTCGCCAGGGCGGCTTCAACCGGAACGGCCAGGGCCGTCCCCAGGGCCAGGGCTTTAACCGCGGCCCCCGTCCCGCCGCTCCCGCTGCTGCCAAGGAAGGAGGCGCCAACTAATGCTGCTGCCTAAGAGAGTGAAATACCGCCGCGTTCACCGCGGCCGCATGAAGGGCAAGGCCACCCGTGGCAACACCGTGACCTACGGTGAGTTTGGCCTGCAGGCCACTGAGCCCGCCTGGATCACCAGCAACCAGATCGAGGCCGCCCGTGTCGCCATGACCCGTTACACCAAGCGTGGCGGCCAGGTGTGGATCAAGATCTTCCCCGATAAGCCCGTCACCGAGAAGCCCGCTGAGACCCGTATGGGTTCCGGTAAGGGTTCCCCTGAGTACTGGGTGGCCGTGGTTAAGCCCGGCCGCGTTATGTTCGAGATCGCCGGCGTCTCCGAGGAGGTCGCCCGCGAGGCACTGCGTCTTGCTTCCCACAAGCTGCCCGTCAAGTGCAAGATTGTGGCCAAGGAGACCGCTGAGACCGAGAATGGTGGTGAATGAAGATGAAGGCTACTGAAATCCGCAAGATGAGCGCCGCCGAGCTGGAGGCTAAGCTGGGCGACCTGAAGAAGGATCTCTTCCAGCTCCGTCTTCAGCACGCCACCAATCAGCTGGACAATCCCGTGCGGATCGCCCAGGTGAAGAAAGACATTGCCCGCGTCAAGACCCTTATCCGTGAGCAGCAGCTCGCAGGCCGATAAGAAGGAGGAACTAGACAATGGAAAACAGAACTTCTTCCCGCAAGACCAGAGTCGGCCTGGTTGTCTCTGACAAGATGGACAAGACCGTGGTGGTGGCCATCGCCGACCGTGTGGCCCACCCCCTGTACAAGAAGATCGTCAAGCGGACCTACAAGCTGAAGGCCCATGACGAGAAGAACGAGTGTGGCGTGGGCGACCGCGTCAAGGTGATGGAGACCCGTCCCCTGTCCAAGGACAAGCGGTGGCGCGTGGTTGAGATCATCGAGAAGGCGAAGTAAGGAGGTGTCGGTATGATTCAGCAGGAGACTTATCTGAAGGTAGCCGACAACACCGGCGCCAAGGAAATCAAGACCATCCGCGTGCTGGGTGGCTCCAAGCGCAAGTACGGCAACATCGGCGACGTGATCGTGGCCTCCGTCCGCAAGGCTCAGCCCGGCGGCACGGTGAAGAAGGGCGAGGTCGTGAAGGCTGTTATCGTCCGCTCCGCCAAGGGTGTTCGCCGCAGCGACGGCAGCTATGTCCGCTTCGACGAGAACGCTGCCGTCCTCATTAAGGACGACAAGAATCCCCGCGGTACCCGTATCTTTGGGCCCGTGGCCCGCGAGCTGCGCGACAAGGACTACATGAAGATCCTTTCGCTGGCTCCCGAAGTGCTGTAAGGGGGTAGGAGTAGACAATGAATAAGATGAGCATCAAGAAGGGCGACGAGGTCGTGGTTCTGTCCGGCAAGGACAAGGGCAAGCAGGGCAAGGTCATTGCCACCCTGCCCAAGAGCGGCAAGGTCGTTGTGGAGAAGATCAACATGGTGTCCCGCCACACCAAGCCCCGTCAGCAGGGCCAGGAGGGCGGCATCATCCCCAAGGAGGCGCCCCTGTACGCCTCCAAGGTCATGCGCGTCTGCCCCAAGTGCGGCAAGGCTACCCGCCCCGCCCACAAGATCCAGGCCGACGGCAAGAAGGTCCGCGTCTGCAAGAAGTGCGGCGCTGAAATCTGAGAGAGGAGGAGTACAACATGGCTGATAAGAAAGTGCCCAATCTGAAGGCAAAGTACCAGGCCGAGGTGGCTCCTGCTCTGATGCAGAAGTTCGGCTACAAGAGCCCCATGCAGATCCCCCGGCTGGAGAAGATCGTGGTCAACTGCGGCTGCGGTGAGGCCCGTGACAACTCCAAGGTTCTGGAGGCCGTTGTGGGCGACCTGACCAAGATCACCGGCCAGAAGGCCATCATCACCAAGGCCAAGAAGTCCGTGGCTAACTTCAAGCTCCGTGAGGGCATGCCCATCGGCGCTAAGGTCACTCTCCGCGGCGACAAGATGTGGGAGTTCCTGGACCGCCTGTTCAATGTGGCCCTGCCCCGCGTCCGCGATTTCCGCGGCATCAACCCCAACGCCTTTGATGGCCGCGGCAACTACGCCCTGGGCATCAAGGAGCAGCTGATCTTCCCCGAGATCGAGTACGACAAGATCGACAA
>NZ_CALXGI010000002.1 GCF_944387805.1 uncultured Pseudoflavonifractor sp.
GTAATGGGTGAAAAAATTTATGTAGTTGGTGTGCAGCATATGGAGTTTAAGGGCCAGGACGGTCAGCCTGTCACCGGCGTGAAAATCTTCTATACGCAGCAGGTGACTCGGCGTGGCCTCACTGGTGACATTGCCGGTAACTTCTTCGTGTCTCGTGCCTATTGGGATGGTCTGGTTTACCATCCTGAGGTCGGCGCTGAGTGCCTTGTCTACTTCAACCGCTATGGCAAGGTCTCCAGCTTCGCGGCGGCGTGACATCCTCGTCTGACGCTCTCCTCGCCTCCCTGGCCGCTCTTCTGGCCGGGGTAGGTGAGGGGATACCCCTAAATCTCAACGTGTCTCTTACGCCGTCTGAGCGTGTCCAGGCCTTGGAAAAGCAGGTGGCAGCGCTTACTTCTGACCTGGCCACGCTCCAGCGTGACTATAACCGTGTTGAGTACCTGTATTTTTGTGAGAGCAAGATAAATCAGCGTATACAGGACTACTGTGCTGAGAATGGTTTCCGGCTCCCGCGCTCTCTCTACCGTGACCCTTCCTGACTGTCGTGATGATAGACAGGGTGCCTCTCTGGCTGCTGTGTGCGGTCTGGCGATATCCTCCGGGGTATCGTCGTAGGGGCACTTGACCCTTTAACGTTTTCCGGGAAGGTGTTGAAATTACATGGCTTTTTATGAAGTCGCTCGTCCTGATTACCGTGTGAAAGAATATCGGGATGGCTTGTACAAGCTTATCAAGTTCAAGAACTCCGACAGGACTATGGTAAGTCTCCGGGACCATAGGGAAGATACCCATCATGACAAGAAGCTTGAGGCGGCGTACTCTCGTGCCCGGTCTGTGATTATGCAGCTTGCTCTTTGTAATAAGTGGGATTACTTCTTTACTGCTACGCAGGACGATGCTAAGCGTGACCGGTACGACTTGTTCTCTTTTTGTAACAGTATTTCCCAGTTTGTGCGGGATATGCGTAAAAAGTACAATTCCAAGATTCAGTATCTCTTTATTCCTGAGCCTCATAGGAATGGGGCTTGGCACATTCATGGTTTTCTCTCCGGCCTTCCTGCTGAGGCTACCGCCGCTTTCATCCCTGGTATTCATCCTAAGAAGTTGGTGGATTCCGGTTATATCAACTGGCCGGACTATCAGAAGAAGTTCGGCTTCTGTTCTCTAGGGGAGATAAAAGATGAAGTCGCATGCGCTAACTACATGGCGGAGTACGTTTCTAAGGATTTGTGTGATAGTGCCGCTCATACTCCTGGCGCTCATATGTATTATTGCTCTCGTGCCCTTCGGCGCGCTGTGGATTTTGGTGACCTTTATGGTTCCTACCCTGATTTAGACAAGTACCTGACGCACAAAGGCGATTTCTGTTCCTGTGGTTGGGTGCGTGATAAGTCTTGGGGTGATTGGCTCTCGTATCCCATTGACTTGCCTACGGCTGATTTCTTTGACGGCGTGGTTGCCGTCCCGGTCGAGACCGTCTCTCCCTGTGAAGAGTGGGTGCAGATGGTCATGTTTGGATTTGATAGGGGGGTGGTAGAGGATGTTGAAGCGAATAACCAGTGTTGCGGTGGTCCTTGCCCTCCTGGCGGGCCTGCTGACTGTCCCGGCCTCGGCGGCTGAGGATTCTTCTGGTACGTTTACCGTATCTTATTCTAGTTTTATTATTCCTGGCTCTTCTTCTCCCAGTCCTTCCGCAGGCTATACTTTTTCTGCTAAACTTCCTGTTTCTGGAGTTAGTTTTTCTGCTGATTTCGGTAATAGTATTTCTTCTGGCCAGTATTCCGGTACTTTGAGGCTTGGCGAATTTTCTTTTTCTCCTTCTGAATTGTCTGGCTCTATTTCTTGCTATGTTTCTGTGCAGATTCGTGGGTTGTCTGCTTCTGTTGGTGATTTGGGGCCTGTTTCTTATTCTTTTAGTTCTTATGCACCTCGTTCTGTCCAAGCTTACTATGTTAACTCTGATGGTCAGACTGGTGTAGGGGAAGCTTCTTTTGATTCTTTTTCTGCTGGTTTATCTACAGGTTATTCTTTTAAGTTTTCTACTATTGCTGATGCTTTGACGCCTATCTCTTCTATTCGTCTTGTTCCAGATGACTTTTTTTCTTATTATTTGAATATAAGCCGTACTTATGGCACTGTTTGTATTCCTTCAGCTCAGGTTTATATCAGCTCTGCTCGTTTGATTGCTACGGCCTCTTCCGCTGATACTGAGGCTTTGGAAAGTATAGCTGATTCCATTACTCAGCAGAATGAGATAATGCAGGCCTTTTATGGTGACATTATCGCCATTCTTCAGGCTATGGACACTAAGCTCGGTGGTCTGGAGGCGGCGGCTGATGTAATGAACGGGTATCTTTCTCAGGTTGTCAGCTCTCTGGGAAGTCTTAATAGCACGGCTTCCAATATTTATACTCTCCTGGGTACATACCTGCATTATCTGGAGTCCATTGCCCAGACTGCGGAAGATATTAAGTCGGAACTCGCTTCTTTCCACGCTGATTTTCTGACCTATATTCAGCTTCTTATCTCCACGGTTTCTTCTGAGAGTGACGATATCCAGGCTAAGATGGAGGAGATATACAACCTGCTGATTGCCTATCTGAATACTGTTTTTGGCTCCGCCGTTACAGACGATGTTACAGACGGTATCTCTGGTGCGGATAATCAGCTGGACGCCATAGAGGGGATAGAGAGCAATTATACCGGTTCTCTCTCTGATAAGTGGCAGAGTATCGGCATATCGGATTTCACCATCGCCCCCGGTCTGCTCTCCGGTGTCGCCTGGGTGTCCTCCTGGTGGACAAACCTGTTTGAGGCCACTGGTGATTTTAAGGTGATTCTTACCCTGGGCCTCTTTTTCGGTGTGTGCGGCCTGCTCATCGGCATGATATCACGGGCTTCCCGCCGTGCTGGTGGAGGTGATGGAGATGCTTGAATTCTTTCAGATGGTCGGTGACGCCATTTCCACGGTGTTTGCTTGGATAGGGAATATCTTCTCCGGCCTGCTGTCTATCTTTAGCCTCTTTGGTTCTGTGATGTCCTTCAACGCTGTTGTAATCGGCTGGCTTCCGCCTGCTATCTTCGCCTTTGCCACGCTGGGCGTTGGGATTGCCATTGTCCTTTTTATCATTGGGAGGTAAGTCATGACGGATTTCCTGAATTGGGCGGTTGCCCTCCTGGCTACTTTCTTCGAATGGCTCGGTTCTATGCAGCTTGTGGAAGGTGTGTCGCTGCTGGCTTTCTTCGCCGGCGTCTTTGTCCTCGGTGCTGTGATCCGGTTTTACCTGTATAAGGGGTGATATCTTTGTTTCGCCGTCTCTTTCGGATTGTGCCTGCTCTTTTTGCTGTTGGCGTTCTCTTTCTTTTACCTGCTGCCGCTTATGAAGATTTGCCGCCTTCCAACCCTCCTTTTTATGGTGGGGTCTATATTACTGGCGTTACTCGTGAGCTTGGCAGCGTTACGGTATATGTTCCAGTCAATTACCAGTCTGGGTATCTGGGCTTGACCTCTTCGGGGAACCTGTTCAACACTTCCAGTAGCTCTATTTCCGGCGTTCTGTATCAGGGGAGTACAGAGTATCAATTCCGGCTCTCTTCCTGGTCTGAGCCGCAGTACCGTCTTGAAAGCGATTGGGGGTCCTCTTATGAGGATTTGACTTTTACCAGCATTACTGCTTCTAATGCTGAGATATCTGATTCCTTCCCGCCTCTCGTCTCCGCTGATTCTGTGCTTTCCCTGGTTCCTCTCATTTTCCTAGGGGGTATTCTTTTATGTCTGTTTATGAAGCGATTCTAGAATTAATCGGCCCTGTCCCTGCCGGTTATGAGCCTATCGCCTGGATATTCGCCGGGCTTGTCCTGCTGTATTTGCTCTGCTCCGTGTTCTCCATTATTGCGTCCGTTGTCAACTGGATAGCTGGTAAATAGGGGAGGGGAGAGCATGGCGGATTTCTTTTCCTCTCTTTCTCTGATAGGCGATTCAATCTTTCAGTTTCTCACCAGGATATTTAATCTCTATACCGGTTCTGTCGTCCTGGTCTGCGTCCTGGGTCTCTGGGTGCTCAGAAAAATTGTCCGTCTTATCAGGGCTATAACTTGATAGCTTCAGGCATAGCGCTGTGCCTGTGCTATATAGATGTTTCCATGTTTTTGATTTTGTGAAATGAGGTGTTTTGTTTGACTGCGCTTCTGACGTCTCTCGGCGAGGTTGCCACTGAGGTTATCGACTATGTGGGTACTATCTGTACTACCATCGTCGGTCAGCCCCTGCTGCTCCTGACTGTCGGTTTCCTGTTCATCGGCGGCTGTATCGGTATCTTCGGCCGTCTGCTCTCTCGTGGTTGAATTGGAGGTGTAAAGTATGGAGGCCGAGACTCCTACCGCTATGGCTGCATTGCTTGCTGACCTCGGCACGGTCGCTACCAACGTGATTACCCAGGTGGGTACTATCTGTCAGACCATCGTTGATGAGCCCTTGCTTCTCCTGACGGTTGGTTTCCTGTTCATCGGCGGCTGTATCGGCATTTTTGGCCGTCTGCTTTCTCGCGGTTGATAACAATGCCCGGCCCTACGCTTTAGCAGGGCCGGGCATTGTCCTTTTTGGAGGTGTTTTCCTTTGGCTGAGTTTATGCGTTCCTGTCTGGATTTGTGTTTCATGCTCTTTTCCCGTACTGATAACCTGATTGTTTTCATCCCTACTGTTTGTATCTTTTTCTGTTTTTGCCTGGCACTTGTGAAGAGGTTAATGAATAGATGATTGTTTTTGCTGTTTTTGTATTTTTCGTTTTTCCTGCCTGTTTCGTTCTTTATCATCAGCTTACCAAGAAGTATCTCAACCCCTATAAGCTCATCTTTGTTTTTGGCAAAAAGGGAAGTGGCAAATCAACCCTGCTTACCAAATATGCTCTTGAGTATCAATCCCGTGGATATACCGTTTATTCTACTGAGGATTTCCCTGGATGCTATAAAATCCATTATGAGGATATAGGTGTCTATCAGTTTCCGCCCAAGTCCTGTATCATTATTGATGAAGCTGGAATGATTTGGGACAATCGTGGTTTTAAGACTTTTCCGGCTCATGTTCGAGACTATTTCAAGCTCCAGCGGCATTATAAACATGTGGTCATCCTGGCAAGTCAGACTTTTGATGTGGACAAGAAAATTCGTGACTTGGCTGATGAGATGTATCTTGTAACAAAGAAGCTCCGGGTATTCAGCTATGCTAAGAAAATCCTTCGGAAAACTGTGCTGCTCAAGTCTCAGGCCGCGCAGGGTGGAGAATCCCGCATAGCTGAGGATTTGGAGTTTGACAGCCTGCTGCTGTTTTGGGCTGGTTCCCGGAAGCTGACTTACATACCCAAGTATGCCAAGTTTTTTGATTCGTTCGTGGCGCCGGAGCTGAAGGAAAAAGAGTTCGAACAGGTGCCGTTGAAATGTCCTGTGCGACGTGGTAAACTATCCTGGATAAATCGCCTTTTGTTGAGTTGGCGTCAAAAGAGGAGGTAGGAGACGGCTGGAAGCCTTGCGGCTCAGTATAAATCCTACTCAACAAAATAAAAATTTTGTTGAGTTGAGGGGAGGGGGTTCTCTGCCGAAGTCTTGATTTCAGGCTTTGGACCACTCTCTGGCTGGCCAAGCGGCTCGCCGTCGTTTCCGAAACTATTATGGATTATCGCACTGAAGCACCCGCAATTATTCGTGACTTTCTATCCTACCACGAGACCATTCAAGGACACTCACGCAAGACTGTGGATGAATATTTTCTGGACTTGCGGAATTTTTTCCGCTACATTAAAGTTGAACGCGGCTACGTACCGCGCAGTACAGATTTAGAACAAATCTCAATTGACGATCTGGATCTTGATTTGGTCCGCTCTGTCAAGCTCAGCGACGTTTATTCCTATATGAACTACCTCAGCCGTGACCGGGCCAAACATGCTAACAGCCCGGATACCGGCTACGGGCTCACTCCGGCCGCTCGGGCCCGAAAAATCGCTGCTATTCGTTCGTTCTATAAATATATCACCAGCAAGGCCAAACTAATGGATGAAAATCCCATGCAGGACTTGGATTCTCCCAGGCTGAAAAAGGCGTTGCCTCATTATCTCAGTTTAGATGAAAGTATTCAACTTTTAGAATCGGTCGATGGAGAAAACAAGGAGCGGGACTACTGTATTCTGACGATTTTTCTTAACTGTGGGCTCCGGATTTCCGAACTGGTTGGCCTAAATCTGACAGATATTAGAAACGATCAGCTCAGAGTATTAGGTAAGGGCAACAAGGAACGAATTCTGTTCCTCAATGATGCCTGCCGGCAGGCGATTGACGACTGGCTGGATGTCCGTGGTACACAGGGCATCATTGACAAAAATGCCCTCTTTATCACCAGGCGTCACACCCGCATGACAACAGATGCAGTCCACTATATGATAAAAAAACGCCTGACTGCCGCCGGACTGGATGCCAGCATGTACTCCGCCCACAAACTCCGTCACACAGCTGCTACACTGATGCTGCAGAACGGTGTTGATGTGCGCACATTACAGGAAGTTTTGGGGCATGATCACCTGAATACAACCCAGATCTATACCCATGTGGACAGCGATGACTTGCGTACTGCTGCGAAGGCCAATCCATTGGGGCGTGTCAGGCGAAAAAAGACCCCTCCTACTCCCCCGGCGGACAACAAATAATATAGTTTCATAGTGGATAGTAAAAAATGAGAGGACGGCCGTCAAAAAACTGCCGCCCTCCACCTGTCAAATATCCTGATATGCACCCAGAATATGAATAAAACGCGCCTCTTGAAAAAAGTATGTACTCAGAGGCCGCCAATCAGCATCATAGGAGTGGGCGGCCAACAGGACATTCTCCACAGTGGGGGGTTCCCCCACGTCCACTACCACAGGGGTATGGCTGAAAATCTCTTTTCCAAAGCGGAGCTGGATCATATCTCCTGGCATAAGACCTTCCAAAGAAGTCAACTCACCAAAAGGTCCAGGATTCTTCTCCGCTCTGGTCAGAAAATCATAAAAATACTCTACGCCCGTCCAGGACGGAGACTTCTGGTTGGCGTCGATATAGTACCAACCATAAACCGGCTCATAATTCATGACGCCTGTTCCAGCGAAGAGGCACTGAGAGGCAAAATTAGTGCAGTCCCCTCCGATTTCTTCATAGTCATAGTAGATGGGATTGCGCCCAAAGGCCCACTTGTGGGCATAGGCCACCGCCGCCTGACGGTCGTATGATATCCGCTTCAGCATGGTTCCACTCCCCTTTCCAGCTTATTCTATGCCGGCGAAGCAAACTGGAGACATAAAAAGACAGGAGAGGTTTTTTCCCTCTCCTGTCTTTTTATGTGTTTGCATGTGAGTGAGGAAGCACCTGGATTAGGCCTTTCCGTCGCAGCCCAGCACGTTGATAATCTTGTGCTTAACCAGCTCCTTAATGTTGGCGCGGGCGGGCTTGAGGTACTCGCGGGGATCAAACTTGTCAGGATGCTCAGCAAAGAACTTGCGGATAGTACCAGTCATAGCCAGACGCAGGTCAGAGTCAATGTTGATCTTGCAGACAGCGCCGCGGGCGGCCTGGCGCAGCTGCTCCTCAGGGATGCCTACAGCGTCAGGCATCTTGCCGCCGTACTGGTTGACCATCTTCACATACTCCTGAGGAACGGAAGAGGAGCCGTGGAGGACGATGGGGAAGCCAGGCAGACGGCGGACGACCTCGTCCAGGATGTCAAAGCGCAGCGGAGGGGGAACAAGCTCGCCCTTCTCATTGCGGGTGCACTGAGCGGCGGTAAACTTGTAAGCACCGTGGCTGGTGCCGATGGCAATGGCCAGGGAGTCGCAGCCGGTCTTGGTTACAAACTCCTCAACCTCCTCGGGCCGGGTGTAATGAGAGTCCTCGGCAGAGACGTTAACCTCATCCTCCACGCCGGCCAGAGCGCCCAGCTCAGCCTCGACAACTACGCCGTGATCATGGGCGTACTCAACAACCTTACGGGTAATCTCGATGTTCTCAGCGAAGGGCTTGGAGCTGGCGTCGATCATAACGGAGGTGAAGCCGCCATCGATGCAGCTCTTGCAGGTCTCAAAGCTGTCGCCGTGGTCCAGGTGAAGCACGATGGGGATATCAGGGCACTCAATGACAGCGGCCTCCACCAGTTTCACCAGGTAGGTGTGGTTGGCATAGGCGCGGGCGCCCTTGGACACCTGAAGGATGACGGGAGCCTTCAGCTCCTGGGCGGCCTCGGTGATACCCTGGACGATCTCCATGTTGTTGACGTTGAAGGCACCGATGGCATAACCGCCGTCATAGGCCTTCTTAAACATTTCCGTAGATGTGACCAAAGCCATAGGAAACATCTCCTTTCAAATTTTGCATCATGATTCTATCAGTTCTGATTGATAATTGCAAGAGTATATGCTAGAATATTTCCGCGGAATTTAAAATTAACCAGATCCTTAGCGAAAAAAATCCGGCTATTATGAAAGGAAGAGAAAAGTTATGAGCGAACTGAAAGGCGCTTGCATTATCGGCCAGTCTGGTGGCCCCACCGCGGTTATTAACTCCAGCGCTCTGGGCGTGATCGAGACCGCCCTGGATTCCGGTTCCATCACTCGTGTGCTGGGTGCTGCTCATGGCATCAAGGGCGTCCTGGACGACAAGCTTTATGACATGGCTCAGGAGGATCGCGAGGAGCTGCAGCTCATGCGGTACACCCCTTCCTCCGCTCTGGGTTCCTGCCGCTATAAGCTGGCCGATCCCGATGTGGACGACACTGACTACAAGCGTATTCTTGAGATCTTCAAGAAGTATGACGTCCGCTATTTCTTCTATAACGGCGGTAACGACTCCATGGACACCTGCAATAAGATCTCCAAATATATGCAGAAGGTAGGTTATGAGTGCCGCGTGATGGGCGTACCCAAGACCATCGACAACGACCTCAACGGCACTGACCACTGCCCCGGCTTCGCTTCTGCTGCCAAGTTTATTGCCACCTCCTGCATGGAAGTTCACCGGGATGCTCACGTGTACGACACCGGCATGGTGACCGTGGTGGAGATCATGGGCCGTCACGCCGGCTGGCTGGCCGGCTCTGCCGCTCTGGCCACTTGGGCCGGCTATGGTCCTGACCTCATTTACCTCCCTGAGGTGGACTTCGACATGGACAAGTTCATCGCTGATGTGACTGCCATCTACAACAAGACTGGCAAGTGCATGGTAGCCGTGTCTGAGGGTATCCACTATGCAGATGGCAGCTTCGTTTCCGAGGCTAAGACCTCTGCTACCGATGGCTTCGGTCACGCTCAGCTGGGCGGTCTGGCTGCCATGCTGGCCCAGATCATCAAGGAGAAGACCGGCGCCAAGGTCCGCGGCATTGAGCTCTCCCTGCTCCAGCGCTGCGCCTCCCACGGTGCTTCCGCCCGCGACATTGAGGAGGCCTATATGGCCGGCAAGGCCGCCGTTGAGGCTGCCGTTTCCGGTGAGACCGATAAGATGGTGGCCTTTGAGTGTACCCGCGACGGCGGCACCTACACCTGTAAGACTGTCCTCAAGCCCCTGGACATCTGCGCCAACTTTGAGAAGAAGGTGCCCCGTGAGTGGATCAATGCTGAGGGCAACGGCATTGAGCAGCCCTTTATTGACTATGTTCTGCCTCTCATCCAGGGCGAGCTGAATGTGCCCCAGGAGAACTCTCTCCCCCGCTTTGCCAAGCTGAAAAAGGTTCTCACTACTGATATGTAATAGTTGACAGCAAAAAGCCCTCGCCGCAGTTGCGGCGGGGGCTTTCCTTTTCAGCTAAAAGGGCTGGGAGACACCTTGCCTCCCAGCCCTTTATGTAAGTCAGAAACTGTGATTTTCCTCGGCGCCAATCAGTGCGCGCAGAACGGTATACACACGCTCGTCGATGCCCTTTTTCATGGCCAGAGCCTCGTTGATGTCGTAGTCCACATAGGTGCCCTTCTGCATGGCCACCACACGGTTGGTCTTTCCCTGAGCCAGCAGCTCCACGGCATTGTAGCCCATATAAGTGGCCTCCATGCGATCGCGGGCAGTGGGGGAACCTCCGCGCTGGACATGGCCCAGGACAGTCACGCGGGGATCCAGGCCGGTGTACTCCTTGATCTTGTTGGCAATATCATAAGAGCTGCCATAGGAACTGCCCACGCCCTCCGCAACAATTACCATGAAGTGGGTGCGGCCAGCCAGACGGGCGGCACGGATAGGCTCCACTACGTCCCGCTCAAAATCAATCTCCTTTTCAGGGATCAGCACCGAGGTGGCGCCGCAGGCCATACCCACATAGAGAGCCAGGTGTCCAGCATGGCGGCCCATGACCTCTACAACAGAGCATCGTTCATGGGACTGCATGGTATCCTTCAGCCGGTCAATGGCCTCCAGCGCGGTATTGCAGGCGGTATCATAGCCGATGGTGTACTCTGTACAGGCGATGTCGTTGTCAATCGTGCCAGGCACGCCTACAACCGCAACTCCCTGCTCGTTGGAGAATTCCAGCAGACCACGGTAGGTTCCGTCGCCGCCGATACCCACGATACCCTCCAGCCCAAAGAGCTTGCAGGTGTTGGCGGCCTTCTGACGGCCCTCCGGCGTGCGGAACTCATCGCTGCGTGCGGTATAAAGGGCAGTGCCGCCCCGGCCAATAAGGCCGCTGGTCTGAACGAAGTCCATGGGAATAATATCGGCGTTGATCAGGCCGTTAAAGCCGCGCCGAATTCCCAGGCACTTAATCCCCATATGCATGGAGGCACGCACAACAGCACGGATTGCAGCGTTCATACCCGGGGCGTCGCCGCCGCTGGTGAGGACACCAATGCACTTTACAGCACTTTTCTTCATAGGAAACCCTCCCATTTCAATTATTCGATACCAGCATTTTTTATTCTGTCTTACACCTTCAGTTCAGTTGCTTTCCCGTTTAATGCGGCTGCGTAGCGCTCAAACACGGGCTGCACATATTCTGCCAGGAACTCATCGACCTGCTCCGGGCAACGTCCAATATAGCGGGCGGGTTCCAGATGGACAGTCAGCTCCTCTTTGCTCATACCGAACATGGGATCTTCGGCAATGAGGTCAATCAGATTGTTAGGCAGGCCGCGATCCTTCACGTTCCGTCCTGCCTCCTGAGAGAGCACGCGGATACGCTCATGGAGATCCTGACGGTTGCCGCCCCGCTTCACCGCATCCATCATAATGTTCTCGCTGGCCATGAAGGGCAGCTCCTCCATCACATGCCGCTCAATCACCTTTTCATGGACCACCAGGCCGGAGGCTACATTGTCATAGATGTTGAGGATAGCGTCCACTGCCAGGAAGGCCTCAGGCACAGAGAGGCGCTTGTTGGCAGAGTCGTCCAGGGTGCGCTCAAACCACTGGCTAGCCGCGGTAATAGAGGGATTGAGAGCATCCACCATCACGTAACGGGCCAGAGAGCAGATGCGCTCACAGCGCATGGGGTTGCGCTTGTAGGGCATGGCGGAAGAGCCGATCTGGTTCTTCTCAAAGGGCTCCTCTACCTCCTTGAGGTGGCAGAGAAGACGCATGTCAGTGGCAAATTTGCTGGCGGACTGAGCAATGCCTGACAGAGTGGAGAGAACCGCGTAGTCCATCTTTCTGGAGTAAGTCTGACCCGAGACAGGAGTCACCGCCTCAAATCCCATTTCCCGGGCAATCCTGCGCTCCAACTCCTTGACCTTCTCGTGGTCGCCCTCAAACAACTCTAAGAAGCTGGCCTGGGTGCCGGTGGTGCCCTTGGACCCCAGGAGCTTCAAGCTGGAAATCCGGTGTTCCACCTCTTCAAGGTCCATCAGCAACTCATTCATCCATAGAGTAGCCCGCTTCCCTACTGTCACCAATTGGGCAGGCTGGAAGTGGGTAAAGCCCAGCGTAGGCAAGGCCTTGTACTGGGCAGCAAAGCTCGAGAGGGCGTGCAGAACACGCACCAGCTTGTCACGCACCAGCTCCAGCGCCTCACGCATGAGGATCACATCGGTGTTGTCACCAACGTAGCAGCTGGTAGCTCCCAAGTGAATGATGGGCATGGCCTTGGGGCACTGCTCTCCCCAAGCGTGAATATGAGCCATTACGTCATGGCGGAGCTTGCTCTCCCACTTGGCGGCGGATTCATAGTTGATATCTGTGAGATGCGATTCCATCTCGTCGATCTGCTCCTGGGTCACAGGCAAGCCCAACTCCATTTCGGCTCTGGCCAGGGCCACCCACAACCGGCGCCAAGTGGAGAATTTCTTGTCCGGTGAGAAGATGTACTGCATCTCGTCGCTGGCATAGCGGGAAGAAAGCGGACTCTCATAAACAGCTTTGTTACTCATATTCAACCTCTTTTTCTTGGTTTTTTGGTTAAACAAAAAGTACCTTTAGAATATCACAAAACAGCAGCGGGGACAAGTCCCGCTCCGCCGGCGAGCTGAGGAAATCCGGCGTGGAGCAGGGCCCTCCCCGCAGCAGAAGTATTTATTCCGTCAGGAACTTGCGCAGACGGCGCAGGCCCTCCCGGATATTCTCCATGGAGGCGGCGTAGGACCAGCGGACAAAACCAGGTGCGCCGAAGCCAGTGCCGGGAACCACCGCCACTAGGCCTTTTTTCAGGAAGAGTGAGGCAAAATCGTCAGCGGTCTCTACTTTAACGCCGTGGAGGGTCTTGCCCAGAATATCCTTCAGGTTCATCATCACATAAAAGGCACCCTCGGGCGTGATGCAACTCACACCGGGGATGGCGTTAATGCCCTCCACCATGGCGTTGCGGCGGGCCTCAAAGGCCTGGCGCATGGTCTCCACCTTCTCCTGGGAACCGGTGAGAGCAGCCAAAGCTGCCTTCTGGGAGATGGCGCAGGGAGAACCGGTAGAATGGCTGATGTAGTTGGCCATCACTGTGGCAATGGGTTCGCTGGCACAGGCGTAGCCGATGCGCCAGCCGGTCATAGCATAGGACTTAGAGACGCCATTAACCAGAATCGTGCGTTCCTTGATCTCCTCACCCAGGGAGGCTAGGCTGACAAACTTACGGTTGTCGTAGACCAGGCTGTAATAAATCTCATCGTCAATTACATAGATATCGTGTTTGACGCACAGGTTGGCGATGGCTTGCAGCTCTTCCCTGCCGTACAGCATACCGGTGGGGTTGGAGGGATTGTTGAGGATCAGCGCCTTGGTTTTGGAGGTGATAGCAGCGGCCAGCTTGTCCGCGGAGAGTTTGAAGTTCTCTTCCTCAGTGGCAGTCACTACCACAGGCACTCCGCCCATAATCTTAATCAGTTCAATATAGCTGACCCAGTAGGGCGCAGGGAGAATAACCTCATCGCCGGGGTTGATGATGGCCCGCAGGGCGATATATACGGCGTGCTTTGCGCCGCTGGCCACCACCACCTGATTGGGAGCGTATTCCACGCCGCAGTCGGTTTTCATTCGGTCACACACGGCCTGCCGCAGTTCCACGGTTCCGCGGGCGGGGGTGTACCGGGTATCGTTGTTCTCAATGGCAGCAATGCCTGCGGCTTTAATCTCATCCGGAGTATTAAAATCCGGCTCACCGGCGGCAAAGCCGATGACATCAAGGCCGTCTGCCTTCATCTGCTTGAACATGCTGTCGATCGCCATGGTCGTGGACGCCTGGACGGCACTTGCAATACGGGACAGTTCTTTCACAGTGGATCTCCTCCCAATTCTGGCTTAACTAGAGTTATTATATGCGGCGATATGCAATATTGCAAGACTACAATTTCATCAATCTGCCGGTCAGCTTTTCAATGCGAAAAGGTAATTTGACAGAAGACCCGCTCCCTCGAAACACAGGGAGCGGGTCTTTGCGCTTCAGTGATTCAAGGCGCGATACAGGGCCCGTGAGATGGCAGTTCCGGCAACGGCGGAAATCAGTGCCTCCAGCACGCCTTGCACACCTACAAACAGGACCACAAACAGGAAAGGATTCATCTCCAGGCCAGTGCCATCGGCAAAGCCCTGAGCAATACCCTGAATATAGTCAGTATGGTAGAACACCGCAGTGAGCACGCCGGTAAACAGCGCCGTGTTTAACAGCGAACCGGCCAGACTGGACCCGCCGAAGGCAATCAGCTGAGGCCGGGTCCTATCTACCTTTCTCAGGCCCTTAAAGATAAGGCCGCAGAACAGCCCCATCAGGATCCGGGTGGGCACACAGGTCAGGAAGGTACCCAAAGGGCTGATGCCCATCAGGGTGACACCGAAGGCGCTCTTGCCGAAGCACTCCCAGAAGGACAGCAACCCGAACACGCCGCCCAGAGCTGCACCGGCTGCCGGTCCCAGCACAATCGCGCCAATGACGACAGGTATCTGCATGATGGTAAATTCCAGGAACGGCGTCTTAATCATCCCTATCCCGGTAAATTCCAACAGTAACAGGAGCGCCACCAGAACGGCCAGCTGAACAAGATATCGTATGCGGGGACTGGTATTTGTCTTCTTTCCATTTGCCATATCAAAAACCTCCTTGCTCCCGCTCCCCGCTTCAGGGGATGCAGGGCAATCTGCTCCCGCGGCCGGTGTGTATTCCGGCATTTTCCCTTATTTAAAGTTTATCAGATCTGCTCTAAAAGCGCAAGCAAAGCGCTCAGTCCGCCTGTTTGGCCAGTTCTTCCAGGGTATTTCCTGTGAGGCGATAGGTGGTCCACTCATCCAGCGGTACGGCCTTCAGTGAGCGGTAAAAGGCAATGCTTGGCTTGTTCCAGTCCAGGCAGTACCACTCCATCCGTCCGCATCCCCGCTCTACCGCGATGCGGGCCAGCTGGCTGAGAAAACGGCGGCCGTATCCCCTGCCCCGATACTCCGGGAGAATGAACAGATCCTCCAGATAGAGTCCAGCCCTGCCCAGGAAGGTGGAAAAATTATGAAAGAACAGGGCGAAGCCAATCTCTCTGCCGTCCTTGACCGCAAAGAGCACCTCTGCCTTCCCTTTCTGGAAAATCCACTCCCTGAGCAGCTCTTCGGTGGCCACCACCTGGTCCGCCAGCTTTTCATACTCCGCCAGCGCCTTGATGAACGACAAAATAGTCCCGGCGTCCGCCTCTTCAGCGAAGCGGAAGGTCAGCCCGTCTGCCATGGAATCACACTCTCTTTCCTGCTCAGAAAAGACCGGATACAGCGCTCTGTATCCGGTCTTTTGGAATTCAACTTGCTCAGATTTTAGCGGCGATCAGTTCGCCCATCTTCTGGGTGCCCACGGCCTGAGCGCCGGGCTCAGCAATGTCGGGCGTACGCCAGCCCTCCGCCAGCACTGCGTCCACCGCATTTTCGATGGCGGCGGCCTCGTCGGCCAGATGGAAGGAGTAACGCATCATCATGGCGGCGGAGAGAATGGTGGCGATGGGGTTGGCCTTGTCCTGGCCCGCGATATCGGGTGCGGAGCCGTGGATGGGTTCGTAGAGGCCGGGGGCGCTGTCGCCAATAGAGGCAGAGGGCAGCAGGCCGATGGAGCCGGTGATCATGGAGGCCTCATCGGACAGGATGTCACCAAACATATTCTCCGTGACTACCACGTCGAACTGGCTGGGGTCACGGACCAGCTGCATGGCGCAGTTGTCCACCAGCACGTCGGAGTACTCCACGTCAGGATACTCCTGAGCCAGACGGTGCATCACGCTCCGCCACAGCCGGGAGGTCTCCAGCACGTTGGCCTTGTCCACGCTGGCGACTTTCTTACGACGGAGCCGGGCCAGCTCAAAGGCGCGGCGGCCGATGCGCTCGATCTCCATTTCGGAGTAGGCCATCAGGTCGGTGCACTCCACGCCCCGGTCCTCAGTCTCGTAGCGACCTCGTTTGCCGAAGTAAATGCCGCCGGTCAGCTCCCGGACCATCATTAGGTCGATTCCTCTCTCGGCGGTCTCCCTCTTCAGGGGGCAGGCGTCCGCCAGAGCGGGGCGCAGGGCGGCGGGACGGAGGTTTGCGTACAGCCCCAGGTCCTTCCGCAACGCCAACAGGGCGGTCTCAGGCCGCTGCTCAGCAGGCTTGTCGGAGCCCCATTTTGGTCCGCCTACCGCGCCCAGAAGCACCGCATCACAGGTCTTGCACAGCTCGGCGGTGCCGTCGGGGTAGCTCTTCCCCACCGCGTCGGTGGCACAGCCGCCCATGAGTACGTCCACATAGGTGAAGCTGTGGCCGAACTTCCGGCCCACCGCGTCCAGCACCCGCACTGCCTCGTTTACCACCTCAGGGCCGATGCCGTCACCCCGGATGAGGGCAATCTTGTAGTTCATTTCGCCACACCTCTCGCCTTCAGGGAGTTGAGCAGTCCGCCGCTCTGGATAATGCCGTTGACAAACGCGGGGAAGGGCGCGGCCTGCCAGGTCTTGCCCTGGGTCTCGTCGGTAATAATGCCGCTCTGGAAGTCCACGGTTACTTTATCGCCGGGCTGAATGGCCTCAGCAGCCTCGGCGCACTCCATAATGGGAAAGCCGATGTTGATGGAGTTGCGGTAGAAGATGCGGGCGAAGCTCTTGGCGATGACGCACTTGACGCCGCATGCCTTGATGGATAGAGGCGCGTGCTCCCGGGAGGAGCCGCAGCCAAAGTTGGCGCCGGCCACAATGATATCCCCCTCCTCCACGGTGGAGGCAAAGCTGGCGTCGATGTCCTCCATGCAGTGGGAGGCCAGTGCCTTAGGGTCAGGGTTGTTCAGGTGACGGGCGGGGATAATAACATCGGTATCCACGTTGTCGCCGTATTTATAAACCTTCATGGCAAAATTCCTTTCTGTTCAGTGAGAAATAGAGGGCCTGCCGCGGTGGAATCAGAGCTTCTCCAGCTTGGCGGGGTCGGTGACGCAACCAGTGACAGCGGAAGCGGCAGCCACAGCGGGGCTGGACAGGATAATCTCAGAGCTCACGGGGCCCATCCGGCCCACGAAGTTCCGGTTGGTGGTGCTGATGGCCCGCTCACCGTCAGACAGGACGCCCATGTGACCGCCCAGACAGGGACCGCATGTGGGGGTAGATACGGCACAGCCGGCTTCAATCAGAGCCTGGATATATCCTGCCGCCATGGCGTCCAGCATAATCTGCTGGGTGGCAGGAAACACGATGCAGCGTACACCCTTTGCCACTTTGCGTCCCTTGAGAATTTCGGCGGCCTCTTTGATATCCTTCAACCGGCCATTGGTGCAGGAGCCGATGACCACCTGCTGGATGGGCATGCCCTCCACCTGGTCCACGGTGCGGGTGTTGGAAGGCAGATGTGGCAGAGCCACGGTAGGACGCAGCTGGTCCAGGTCAATGACCACCTCGCGCTCGTACACGGCGTCGGCGTCAGGCTCAAAGGCCTCCCACGCCCGGGTGACCCGGCCATTGAGGTAGGCTCTGGTCACATCGTCCACGGGAAAAATTCCGTTTTTGCCGCCTGCCTCGATAGCCATGTTGGCAATGGTGAAGCGGTCATCCATGGCCAGCTCCTTCACACCCTCGCCGCCAAACTCCAGAGACTTGTACAGGGCGCCGTCCACACCGATTTCACCGATAAGGTGGAGCATCACATCTTTGCCGGACACATAAGGCCGGAACTTTCCCTTCAGGGTGACCTTGATGGCGGAGGGCACCTTGAACCAGGCCAGTCCAGTGGCCATTCCCGCAGCCATATCGGTAGAGCCTACGCCAGTGGAAAAAGCGCCCAGGGCACCGTAGGTGCAGGTGTGGGAGTCAGCGCCGATGACGGTCTCACCGGGGGCGACCAGGCCCTTCTCGGGCAGCAGGGCATGCTCCACGCCCATCTGGCCCACGTCATAGAAGTTGGTAATGTCAAAGCGCTTGGCAAACTCTCTGGCCTGGGCGCACAGCTGGGCAGACTTAATGTCCTTGCAGGGGGTGGAGTGGTCCAGCACAATGGAGATCTTGTCCTTATCAAAAATCTGGGTTAGCCCCGCCTTATTGAACTCTGTAATAGCCACGGGAGTAGTGATGTCGTTGCCCAGCACCATGTCCAATTTGGCCTCAATCAGTTGTCCGGCCTCCACGGATTCCAGCCCGGCGTGCTTTGCCAGGATCTTCTGGGTCATGGTCATTCCCATTCTAGATTCCCTCCTGAAATGTATTGGAACGTTGCAGTGTTTTTATGGAGTTAGTATGACAGAACACTTGCAAAAAGAATGTAACGCGTGATACAATTTCTCCGGACATACAACTGAAGTCAAGATTTCCGGGAGGCGAATGGGCATGGGTGAAAAAAGGGAAGATATTTGGCGGCCGCTTGCGGAAGGGAGAACGCCCCATATCTATGAGCCCGGGCGAATGATTTACCTCCAGGACACCCAGGCGGAGCAGTTCTACTACATCCTCTCCGGTACGGTGAAGTGCTTCCTCAGCTCCGGTGCAGGAAGCGAGCGTACTCTGACGCTCCACCATAGCGGAGAGCTGATTGGAGAGGCTGCCTTTTTCGACCGTCAGCCCCGGGTATCCTCTGCTGTCGCAGTGACCAGGTGCGAGTTGATATCCGTAAACCGGCGGCACCTCTCAGAGGTGTTCGCCCGGCATCCGGATCTGGCCATCTCCATGCTGGAATATCTCTCCCGCACCATTCGTCTGCTCTCTGTCCACGTGGACGGCACTCTGCTCCAGGCAGATCAAAGGATTGCCCGCTACCTGTTGTCACTAACGCCGGAGGCAGATGGCACTATACGCTGTACCCATGAGGAGATTGGTGCAGCGGTAGGCGTCAGCCGTGTAACGGTAAGCCGAGTACTGGGGGAACTGGCGAAGGCGGGTGCGGTTTCCACTGGTTATCGCACGCTGAAAATAGCAGACAGCACACTGCTCCGCCGGATGGCCGAAGCGGACCGGTGCTGATGCAAACGTATCTCCCCTTTGATTGGCAAAAGGATTTTGAAAGGGACTATCTTTCACATATTCGGTATTACTGCCTTATAATGAGTGAAGACTATATAAAAAGGAACTTTGCAGATATAAAACTATACGCCAATGTGATTGAAAATCGTATGGATGATACATGCTGTACAATAGAAACTGTCTTGGCCGACAATGCCCACTTCCTGGAACTCGCCCGGAAGTACAAGGTCAATTACTTGCTGATAGAAACTGAATATAACATAACCATTGACTTATAATGGAAACTATTGTTTTCGAGGATAAATACTCAGGATATGATGTAAATTCTGGAACATTTAAGAGGCGCTTTCTGAAGTCTATCGCTTAGTTTTCTCCCTTATCTGGCTCCGTTTTGGCCGGTTAATAATATAACCGGCCAAAACGGAGCCAGGAGAAACAATAGAAAACACCGGACAGGATGTTACTCTGTCCGGTGCTTTCTATTGTTTCTTTTTACAGGATGATGCAGATAAGGCCGCCGGAGCCCTCATTGATGATACGGGTCAGGGTCTCCTGGAGCTTACTCCGGGCATCCTCCGGCATGCGGAGTAGTTTAGTATGAAGGTCCTCACTGACCAGTTCGTGGAACGATTTCCCAAATATATTGGACTGCCAGATAGCGCTGGTATCTCCCTCAAACTCCTGAAGCAGGAAATTGACCATCTCTTCCGACTGCTTCTCGTTGCCTACAATGGGAGAGACTTCGGTCTCGATATCGGCTCGGATCATATGTATTGCCTGGTACAAACAGAAGTCCGTCCGCGCCCTCTCCGGATGGTAAACTGCTCTTCCTCAGAGATTGCTTTCAGATAGACGGAAACATGAATCTCGTTTTTCTTATTCCCTTCCTGGGGGTGTACTTCAATATGGTCTAAAAGCGTATCGATCACCCCGATAGAAAAACCATTGGTGAAATCTAATTCCTTCGTAATGGCCTGCCGCAGCACATCAATGGATTGCAGCATCTCCCGATTCTTTGACTGCTCCTGCTCCAGCTCGTCGAGGCGAAGGCGCAGCCTGTCAATTTCCTCGTTGAAACGGCTGTTGCGCTGGGTAAACTCCTCATCGGAAATATGTCCCCCGACACTCAGGTCAAGGAGCTTATCCTTTCTCTTTAGGATTCCCTCGATATTGACCTTGCATTTGGCAATGTCCTCTTCGGTCTTGCTCCCGTTTCCAATGGAAGTATAAAGCTGAATTAAGTCATGAATGACATCTGTCTTGTTGAGCGACAGCTCTTCCAGCACCTGACGCATGATAGTGTCTAACTCAGAAGTATAGAGGACAGGGGCCGAGCACCCTTCCCTCCCCTTTCGGCTGTACTCCTGGCACTGCCATATCTCCTTGTTTCCGCTCTTATACCGGTAGAGAGAACGGTAGTACGGCAGCTTGTGAATGCCGCAGATAATCTTTCCGCTGTACGGGTAGCGGTTTTGATAGCCTGTCTTGTCCTCTGCGCTCTGCTTGACAGATCGCTTTTCCAGAATCCAATTGGCCTTGTCCCACAATTCCTCTGAAACAATGGCAGGAACGACCTGCCCGGTTTCATCTTTATACATGACCCAGTCCTCCGGGTCGAACACTTTCACATCTTTTGTGCGGTAGTCCAGCTTGCTGGTCTTTCTGCCGCAGTAATACCCCTTATATTTGGGGTTTGACAGGATTCCCCGAATCGTGCTGAAAGAGAAGTCGTTGCCCCGGGTGTTTTTATACCCCATGCTGGAGAGGTGCTGCGCAATCCCGCGGATCCCAAGCCGCTCATTGGCGTAGAGATTAAAAATCGTGCGGACAACCGCAGCCTCTTCCTCATTGATGACCAGGCGGCCGTCCTTCTTTTCATAGCCCCAGATTTTATTGTTCCCCAGCACAACGCCATTTTCAATGGCGCGCTTAAAGCCGAATTTCACACGCTCCGATATTTTCCGCACCTCATCCTGGGCGATGCTGGACATAAGGGTTAACCGGAGCTCCGCATCAGGCATAAGGGTATTGATGTTATCCGATTCAAACAGGACCCCAACGCCATAGCGCAGCAGATCCTGCGTGTATTTGATACTGTCCAGGGTGTTGCGTGAAAAACGGGAAATTTCTTTTGTTAAAATGAAATCAAAGTGGCCTGCCTCCGCGTCCTGTACCATCCGAAGAAAGTTTTCCCGCTTTCCGACCGTTGTACCGCTGATGCCCTCGTCAACGTAGCCCTCTACAAACACCCACTGGGGATTGCGCTGGATATACTCCGTATAATAGCGAACCTGAGCCGCCAGAGAATGAAGCTGCTCATCCTTGTCTGTAGATACGCGGGCATAGTAGGTCACTCTCAGAGGAAGATCATAAATACTTTTTCCTGCGTTGAGCGCAGCACGAATATCATATAAGTCCAATGAACGCCCTCCTTTAACTTCTGTTTGTTCCATTATAAAATCAATTTATGCGGTAGTCAATGGGCATTTTCAATCTTAGAAGAGGCTATAAAAAGACCAACTAGTTCTCCAATTATATTGACTATTGTACAAAGGCATAAAAAATACAGCCCCTCTATATCGCCGTTGATTAGCTGTCCCATGTGGGAGTAACTGGCTATATAAAGCCTGCTATGCTCTTTTCAGATATGGAAAAAGCCGACTGGATTGCTTACTCCAATCGGCCTTTGCAGCATATGCTTTGCGTTTTATGTGCAGATATGAATGGGAAATGTGCCGGTTCAGACAGCAGTATTAGGCCATAGCGGGTTTCCTTGCCTCAATATAGAGGTCAATGTCCTCCACAATATAATTGGCTCCCGTGGTGTGCAGGGCTTCAAAGCAGGAATACACATAGTCCCATACACGGTAACGGGTAAAGAGTTCCGCCACCTGCTTGCCCGTCAAATGCTTGGCGTTTTTATAGGTCTCCACGCAATAAATAAGGAAGTCTCCTTGCCTGCTCATATTCATACCTCCTCCGGTATCTCAAAGTTCCCTGTCTTTTTTTCTTCGTCATACATGTTAAATAAGGTAAGCGGGCTGAAATGCCACAATTTGGTGTCCTCCTGCTCCAGCAAAGAATATACCTTGGATTCATAAAATTCTCTGGACGCAGCCACTTCATCCATGGGGTAGTTCTCACAAATCAACTGAACAACCTGGGGAACCAATAAAGTTAAAATTGCTTCAAACTTTTTATCCGCCATCAAAATTCCTCCTCTGGTACTGTACCGACAAACCGCAGATAGGACAGCGCTTTTTCCGTTGTCAACACCAACTGATTATATAGCTTCTTGATTTTGAGCTGTTCCAGGGTCTGTTCCTTGGTTAACACGCCAGCGGTATAGAGGGTAAATGTGCGGTATACATCATCATTGGCAACTGGCCCAAAGATAAAATCATAGGCTTCACCTTCATAATTGCCAGATCGGTTATCCGATACAAAATCCAGCCATGCTTCTCCCGGCTCATCAAAACGCAGGACAGAGCACTCTGAAAAAGCGATATTCTCGTCAATCTCATAAATGCTGACTTCCCTTTGGCCGTCTTTCCGGCGCTTCGCCACCTTATCCGCAAAGCTGATTGCCTGAGCCTTATTGGTTGTGGTATAAAAGCCAAATCCAAAATCCAAAAATCGATTTTGCTGGATCAGCTTGGGTTCCGATACAACCAGATTGCTGCCATGATATAAAATCATAATTGTCCCTCCAATGCTTTCTCTGCAATCGCACGTTCCTCCCGCAAAGACCGGATCATCGTTTCGATATGCCTTCGTTTTTCCACCTGCTCCCGCACTGTCTCCACATCTTTTTGCGGAATGTACTTGGAAATTACCCGTTTCCCATCACGGTACTTCAGATAAAAGTAGGTGGACTGCCCGGCCTTTTTTTCAGAAATGGTGCCTTTGGGGAGTGTTTCCAATTCCTCCTGGTATTTTGCCAGCATACGGTCAATGCGTTCTCTCTCCTGCAAGATAGTGCTCAAAATCAAATTCATCCTCTTCACCCATCTCCATTATACACAACAAAATCAAAAAATCAATGTCATGTTGTGTATCCCAATGAGAGATATTTTTTAGTATGTAAAAACGGTGCGGATCGCTCCGCACCGTTTCAAAGGGCTATTCCATTTTGAAAGTGCCGATCTTCTTCAGATGCTATCAATATATTTTAGATGTGATACAGTTGTTATTTCCTTCCGAGATCTTTGCGGCATTAACATCTCTCACCCTATATCTTCTGCTACTACACTCTTTTCTCTACAATCTTTAATTTTGCCTGCTCGTACAGTTCCCGGCTGATCTCCCCTTTTAAGTACAAGTTTTCGTTTATTTGCAGCATAATTTCATGGATTAACGCACTTCTCACTGGTCCTGACATCACATCCCCTCCATGGGACAACTATATGATTTCCACGTTTTTCCTATGCGTAGCTAGGCCCAGGTCAAGGATAAAGCAATCAGTATGAGAGAGCTTCTGTTCGGATGCCCTCCGCCAGCTCCGCCTCCTCTGGGTGTATTCTCCCCCCGCCGTCATGGGGAGGACTGTCCCTTTGACAGATACCGGTAGAGGGTGGCCTTCTTGATGCCGGTCAGCTCCTCAATCTCCGTCACCGTGTGCTGTCCTGTCTCATAGAGCTTCAAGGCCTGCCGGAGCTTGCGCTGGTCGCAGCGGGGCCGCCCGCCCTTTCTGCCGCGGGCCCTGGCCGCCCGGAGGCCCTCCCGGGTTCTCTCCGCTATCACGTCCCTCTCGAACTGGGCCAGAGCCGACATCAGGGTGAAGAGCAGCCTGCCGGTGGGGGTGCCCGTATCGATCTGCTCCTTCAGGCTCACCAGCTGCACCTCCTTTTTCTCCATCAGCTCCACCAGCTCCATCAGGTCCTTGGTGCTCCTGCCCAGGCGGGACAGGGACTCCACGATAACGGTATCACCCGGCGCCAGGTGGGAGAGCATCCTGTTCAGCTCCGGCCTGTCCCGCCTGGCGCCGGTCATCTTCTCCTGAAACACAATCTCCGCCCCCTGCTGGCGGAGCATATCCAACTGCCGCTCCAGATTCTGGTCGGCAGTGGACACCCTGGCATATCCGATCTTCTGATGCTTCACCGCTTTATCACCTCCGGTTTCATAAACGCATGGCAAATGAGAACTGGATTTTGAGACGGGTTTTGGGACCGAAACGGCGGGGAAAAGGGGCGCTTCTGCGCCTCTCCCGCCGCCGTTCCAGAAACGAAGGTTATTGCGGCGGGCCTGTCCCAGCCAGCGTACCGCCTCCTGTGGGGATGAAAACTCCTCTGTCCATGCGTGTCCGGTGGAATTGTCCACCGCAACCCAGACCTTCCCCTCATGGGCGAGGAACAGCCCTCTGGGCCTGCGGGTTTGGATCACCCCGCGCAGCCGGGCCGCATGGACCAGCGCTGTCACATGCACGGCAGGCCGTCCATTTCCCAGCCGTACAGCGCCTCCTCAATTTCGTCGGTGGTCCAGCCCTCGTCCAGCATGTCGTCGATCTCCTCGCCGGAATAGCCCAGGGAAGAGGCGATGCTTTTCAGCTCCAGGAGATAGGGGTCCTCCTGCCGGCCGCAGGCCGGGTGGCGCAGATGGCTGCCCCGGCGGCTGAAATACCAGCCGGCGAAACCGTCCGCCCCAAGGTCGAAGCGCTGGGACAGCCTGCCCCCCTCGGGCGTAATGGACAGAATCTCCCCGCTGTCCACCGGGACCTGGACGGACGCTTCCCGTCCCAGCCAGGTCTTCTCCAGCGCGCGGTGCAAAATCTCCCAGGTGGAGGCGTACACATAGAGCCCCAGCCTTGGGAAGTGCTCCAGACACAGGGGGTTGCTCCCCCTGACAAAGTAGAAATTGTCTTTATCGTCCAGCAGGGTAAAGACAAAAGAGCCCTCCACCGACTCCGCCATGTATTTCAGGCTGTCCGGTGTGAGGGCTCTCTGCTGTTCAATGAGCTGGACCGCCACATAGCTGTCCGTCTCAATGCCGGTCCTGGGCAGCTTCCGCTCTCGCTGGAGGGCGCGGTCGTTATAGAGGACCCCGTTGTGGGCCAGCGCAAACCGCGTTCCGGGCACTTTCCCGGCAAAGGGGTGGTTATTCCGGTTGCGTTTCGCCTTCCCCTGGGTGGTCATGCGGCTGTGCCCCATAATTGCATGCGCGTCCTCCGGTATGAAGAAGTTCAGCTGATGGGCCGGGCCGGGGCGCTTGTAAATCCGCAGGCTGCCGCCGGAGTTGTAGGCAATCCCCGCGGCGTCGGTGCCCCTGGCCTCGCTTTCCAGGGCCAGAGCGCGGACGAGCCGTCCTTTCTGCCGGCCGGTAAGGCGGCCGCCGCAGTCAAGAAGTCCAAACAGACAGCACATCAGTTCTCCGCCTCCCCTTCCACCGGCTCGTTGACGTACAGACGCCGCTCTTTGAGATACTGCACCAGCTCCGGGCGCCGCTCCGCCGGGATGCCGCTCACAAAGGAGGTCCAGGGGATGGCCTTCAGCTCCCCGTCAGAGAGGGAGACCGCCATGTCGCAGAGCTGATCCAGCAGCTCCAGGGCGGCGAAGATGGTGTTGGGCTTCAGGGTGCCCCGGAACATGCGGAACTCCACCGTATCGGCGTTCTGGAGGTTGACGCAGGTGTAGCGGCCCCCGTGGTAGCCCTTCTTGGCGAAGTCCAGAATCTCCATGGGCTGCTCCTTGTAGCCGTATCGGGCTGCCCACCGCTCCAGCTGCCGGGGCGTCCGGCGGCTGAATTTCAGCAGCTCCTCCCAGTGCCTCTCAAAGAAGTAGAGCACCCGGGCGATGGCGGCCTCCTGGGCCGCCTCCGTCTCCCCAAAGGCGCTGCGGCTCACGTGGATGTGGAGGCCGCAGGTGGAGGTCCGGTGGCTGAGGTAGCCCAGGGAGACCGCCTTGCGGCACAGCGCCTCCCAGGGCATCTCACGCAGGTGGTACTCCAGGCTCATGGGGTGGGTGACAATCTCCAGACCGTCGTCCAGGGAGCCGTCGTGCTTGATGTAGGCGCAGTCGCCGTTCCGGTTGGCGATGTTCAGAAGGGCAAGGGCGTGAGACGCACGTTCACCCGCACCGTCAATTTCCAGCTCCACGCCGAAGAACCGGGGCCCTTCCCCGTGGAAGACGGCCTTCGGCTTGTAGTAATAGTGATGGATGCTCTGGTCTTTATCCAGGGCGGCATAGCACTGGCTGCAATAGGGGCGCTCGTCATATTCATCGGATGATTCATAGTAGGCCTGGTCCTCCCGCAGCTGACGCCCGCACCGGCAGCAGCTGGTGTAATTGTCATCGTAGCAGTCCTGGCACAGGGGCTCGTCCCGGCTGCCCGCGTTGTCGTCTGACCATATCCGCCCCCCGCACTCCACGCAGAGGACGGTGTGGGCATCCAGACAATCCGCACATAAATTCTGGCCGTCAAATTCGGCGCGCTCATCCCATGGCCGCTCGTGGCCGCAGATGTCGCAGACAAAGGTGCGTTCTGACATGATAATCTTCCTCCGATTTCTAGTTGTTGGCCCGGTCCAGCAGCTCCCGCAGGATGGGAAGCTTGGCCTGTACCGGGGCGGTGATATGCCTGCCGATGCTGATGGCCGCCTGGGCGTCGAAGGCTCTCTGGAAGGCCGCAAGCTGGCTGCCCGCGTCCTCCTCCATCTGCCCGATGGCGGGCAGAATGTTATAGCCGTGGCGGATGAACGCCCTGGCCGCCAGCTTCAGCAGCCCATCCTCCGACTCTGAGGGGTCGTAGCGCATATATTCGGCGCAGCTGAAGTAACGGGCCACATCCGGCAGAGGATAAGCGGCGGCAAGCTCTGCATTGACCCGCTCCATATCCCGGAACACCTGCTCCGGTGTGAGCAGGGCGCCGATGCGGTTGACCAGGGCGGCGGTATCCCGGGTACGGCAGCGGCCCAGGGCCTCCCGCAGCTCGGACAGACGGCCGTTCAGGGCGGCCTGGAACCGGAGCAGGAAGCTGTCCGGCGAGCGGGAGTCCGTATAGCGCCAAACCTTCTGTTCCGCCTGCCGGTACAGGTCCCCCAGGAGCTTCTCCGCCTCCCATACGGCGGCCAGCTTGGTGGGCAGCCCCTCCTCCCAGGTATAGGGCAGGCGCTGCCATTTGTCGCAGTCCAGGAACACATGGGGGAACAGCGCATGGGAACCGCAGCGGTCCAGGCCGCGCACCAGGTCCTGTACTCTGGCAAATCGTTTGTCCATGAACACCTCCAGTCATGAGAAAAGCCCCAGGGTCTCCCCCGGGGCTTCCGTTTTGAAATTCAATCCTCCGGCAGGTCCGCCTGATAGGCCAGCACGTCCAGGGCCAATAAAACGGCTTGGCAGAAGCCCTCCCGGAAGGCGGCCTCCATCACGGACCGCTCCCGCCGCCCATAGGCGTCCCCCAGCTTCTCCAGCCACTGCTTTCCTGTCTCGTCCAGACAGCCGGCCAGGGCGTCGCTTGCCGCCAAGATATCGCCGATGGCGCGGCGGCTCTCCTCCCCGCCAAGCTGCCGCTCTCCGTCCAGCAGCCGCTCAATCATGGCGCAGCCTCCAGGGACAGGAGCCGGAAATAGGCCCCGTACCGGGCGGCCTGCTCCTCTGTCAGTCCGGCAAACCGACCGCTGTCTGGCGGCGCGGCGCACAGGAAGAAGGCGCCGGCAATCACGTCGTAGATTGTGCCTTCGTCAGGGTGGTAGAGGGGGCGGTTGAGTGGGAGCCCCGCCAGCTTTCCCTCGTCGTTGCAGATGAGCGCCACCGGCTCCGCAAAGGGATACACCGCCTGGATGGCGCCGCCTACCGCCTTTTGCATGGCCTCCAGAGTGTCCGGGAGTTCACAGACCCGGGGCTCCTTTCCCGGCTCTACCAGCAATACTCTCATGGGGATCTCCTCCTGAATATAGAGATAGCCCACCGGCGCGGATGCCGCGCCGGTGGGCTTCACAGATATAATTTATATTCGGAGTTCCTCCGTGGCCGGAAGCGGGCATTCCCGGCCTCCAACAGGAGGCCCCTCAGAACTCTGGGCTGAAGATGGTCGGGACCATATCCCGGCCAAAGTAAAGGTGCACGCCGGCCTCTTCGCTGTACGCCAGATAGACTGACCCGGTCTCGCTGGTCGCCGCCATTCCGGCCGGGTTGTCCAGCCGCTCTACGGACATGCTGACATTGGTCGTCTCCCCGTTGCGGGTGATGGCCACGTCCCGGAGAACCAAGCTGCCTCCGGTGTCAATCCAGGCAGAGGGACCTATTTCCACGTCGATGCTCTGGGTCTGGCCGTAGTTCCAGACTGTGTAGCTCCCGGCAGTTTCCAGCAGGAGATCCCCGGACAGCTGAACCCCGGTGCAGTCCCAGCCCGCTCCCGTCCAGTACAGGGTCAGCTCCGCCGTCATGGCGCTGGTGTCATATAGATCCGGGTCAGCGGAGCGAATCTCCCCCACCAACGCATGGACGGTCATTGGGTCGGCATCGTCTGCCTGTGTTGTGATGCTCTCCCCGTTTCCCGTGCCGACAGCTTCCGGGAGGGCCTGGCTGAGGGCGGCCAGGATGTCCTCCTGGGTAATTTGAGGCGGGAGATCCTCCCCGCCGCTGGAGTCGGAGGCGTCTGTCGTGCCGGGGTCATTCTCATGTGCGGAGAGGTAGCGGCTGGCGTCAATCCCCAGGGTAATGGCCCCGTCAAAAATACCGGCCAAATCCGTCCCATCCGGACATATAGCCTGAAATTCCTCTGTCCCTGTCTGGTCCAGAGTTCCGTCATTCCAATATACCTGGTAGTCCTCGCCCAGGTAGCGGTCAAAGCCGCTCACATCACTGTCCGGACTGGCGGAAATGGCCAGCTCCGGCGTCTGAGAAGCAACCGGTTCTTCAGGGACAGGCTCAGGCGAGGGATATGCCGTCTCCAGAGCCTCGTCCTCAACCGCCTCTGTTTCCACTGCCGCAGAAGGGATATCCCCGGCGGCGCCGGGATTAGCGCCTTCCGCCACGCCCCGCAGGATCAGCTGAGCCGCAACGGTCAGAACCGCTGCCGCCAGCAGCGCAATCAGAGCGGCGGGCACGCCCTTTTTGGGCTGGGGCAGGTCCTTCGTCAGCACGGGATGGACCACGGCTCCGTCGATGGTCAGCTCCTTCCACGGCTGATAGAGGCCGGTATACAGCATCAGGAAGACAATGCTCGCCGCGATGCAGCAGATCCCGGCTGGGAGGCCGAGATGCAGGATAAACAGCGCAGACAGGGCGAGAAACAGAAAGAGCAGCCCCGCCGCCGTGTATATCTTGGGGCGTCGGCCTCTCCGGTATATCCGTGCCTTTTCAATATTTTTGGGAGTGCAGGCGTTAAGCGCGGTGATGTATTGTTCGGAAGACGAGGTCCGCGCCCGCTCTTTGATACGGTTCAGCGTCTCCGCCACGGCGGCGGGATCTGTGATATCCGTCGCCAGATAGAGCTGATCAAAGGCTTTGCTGTCCTCCTCCGACCAGATCTCCTCTATTCGCTTCTGGAGCTTTTGGAAAAAGGGTTCTTTTGCCTCATCCGGGGCGTCATACTCCTGGATGGCCCGCTTTCTGTCGTTGCAGGCGGCCTCGTCCGCCTGCTCATACCCGGCGCAGATAGCGTCCATCTCTTCCTCCCAGATAGCTGAAATCCGCTGGCGCAGCTTCTCCAGATAGGGGGCCTTGTTCTTCTCCAAGGCGTCGTACCTCTCCACCGCCCGTACCATGGCGAGGCATGCCTCCCTGCCAGCTGTCTCATATCCACCGCACAGACGCGCAAGGCAGTCGTTCTCCAGGCGGTCCAGGGTGGCGCTGACGGGGATGCCGTACTCCTGCATGAGCTTGCGGATTCTCCCCTTGGCCCTCTGGGCGGCCTCCTCCGTCTCCCGGTCTTTCTCCGTATACTCCCGTTCCAAAATCGCCTCATATGTATCCGAGAGGTCTACACGGAAGCGCTGGGCGATGGCGCTGACGGCCGCTCTTTCTTTTGGAAAATTCACGAAGATATACTTGAGCAGTTCGACATTCCACGGCCACAGCTGCACCGCCTGCACCAGAAGCTCCACCCGCTTGTCGGGCAACTTTTTGGCATTTTCCAGCAGCGCTTCCGACCGATCAGGGTCGAAGCCGCTGCGGATACAGCCCGGCCGGCGTTCGTTGACCAGAACGATATGCGCGTCAAAAAAGGAGAGGAGCGCCTCTGAGAGCCCATCGAACAGGATTTCTCTCGTCTCTGCCCTCCCATAAAGCGCACGCTTTTCGCCAGAGGCCGTGATGCTCGATCCGGCGTTTCCCACCGCATTGACCGCACTGTGCGCCATTCCGGAGAGCAGGTTCATGCCGCCGGCCATGGCCGCGCCCTTCACAGCGCCGGAAAAGCCAAATCCGCCTCCCTGCCAGCGGCCCCGCCCGGCTTTCCGCGCCGCGCGGTACTCCTCCTCTGCCTCTTTCTTGCCCTCTATGGCGTTTACCTTCCCAGAGACGGAGCGCAGCGCGGCCTCCGCCTCCGAAAAGTCGGCACAGCACTGCCAGTACACATCCCCGCTCACGTCATAGATTCCGTACTGAGCCAGAGACTCGTAGAGAGGCCGGGACACTGCATCCTGGATAAGTTTCCTGGCGACGTTCAGGTACCCCTGCAAGACATTTTCAATCTTTCCGCAGCTGTCATACCATGCATTAAACCGCTGCTGCATCTCTTGTTCCGCCTGCCAGCCGGCGTATTGGAGGTCAAAAAAGCGCTCGGACGGGTCATCGAACGCCACTCGCTTCCCCAATAACACATACTCAACCATACTATTCTCCTCTCCGATATGCCTTCTTCGAATTATAGTCTATCAGCTTATATTTTGTATTTTATCAGATGCTTTTCCTGTTGTCTACTAGATTATAAGCTATAAGAAAACAAATAATTGTCTTACAGCTTATAAATGGAGGATGTCCATGGACAAGAAGGCATTTGGCAGCCGGCTCCGGCAGGCCCGGAAGGATCGGGGATTGACCAGCGAGAAACTCTCTGAGCTCTGCAACATCAATGCGACCTATCTCCGGCAGATCGAGGGTGGAACAAAAGTACCGAGTCTCCCGATTTTCATCAGCCTCTGTGAAGCCCTGGATGCTTCTCCAAACTCATTGCTGATAGATTCCCTCCCAGGAATTGGACTGGAGACCGTCAACGAATTGGCCTCGCTTTGGAAAGCTGCAACACCGTCCCAGATAAAGGTCGTTACTGCCATGCTGACCAGTGCGCTCAGAGTACTTCAAGAGAGTCAGACAGAAACAACATAGGCGTGCGGAGAATTCTCCGCACGCCTATGTTGTTAGGTCATTGAACGTGTGCTGAAGGGATTCTTCCTGAGAGATACTCGCATTGATGAAACCAGAGAAGTCCTGAATCCCATGCCCATGTTCACATGGGTCAAAGTATGCTCTGTTCGTGAATATTCCCACTCTGCTTATCGAATGGACGCCCCCAGATTCCAGGCCTTTTGCAGCTCCGGCTTGCCTTCGATGTCGCCGATGTCCCCGTTGCCTCCGGCCAGTACATGGCCGAGGTTCTTCCACCGCAGATGCTCCATGAGATGGTCAAAGTACAGCGTCACATCATCAAAACCGTGTCCCTCCGCCGCCATCAGCAGAGCGCAGGAACGGTCATGTCCACGAAGCAGGTTACCGTCCCCTTCCTCCAAGGCAAAGAGCCGGTCGATGGCCGTCCTGATTTGACCGCTCATGTTCCAGTAGTATAGGGGTGTCGCCAGCACGACCACATCACAGTCCCTGACCGCAGGATAGATTTTCTCCATATCGTCCTTCTGGACACAGGGACACTCCCGGCTGCTGTGTCCGCCGAAACAGCCTTTACAGCCGTGGATGTTCATTGAGTCCAGGAAAAACTCCGTCACGGTATTGCCGGCGCTTTCAGCTCCTTCGGTAAAGGCCTTGACCAGAGCGGAAGTATTCCCCTTCCGGCGGGGGCTGCCGTTTAAGATTACAATCTTCTTGCTCATAACCACTCCCCTCCTCAATCAGACGTTGTCTGCCAGCGCAGCCGCCTGCTTACAGCCGTCGGTTTTCTCAATGTCGCCGGCATTCAGCACACCAGGGATCAGCACCTCGCCTACCATATGCCATTTCAGCAGGGCGGCGCTGCGCTCAATGGGAATCCTGACGCCGTCCATGACGGACTTGTCGTCCTCCTCACAGCAGCAGATCAGGCCGCAGCCTTTCCCGGCGATATTCTTTCCCGCTACGCAGAAGGAGAACATTTTGTCGATAACCGCTTTAATCTGGGCCGGAATGGAGTACCAGTACACCGGCATGGCAAAGACCACAGCATCTGCCTCCAAAATAGCCGGAGCAATGGTGTTGAAATCATCATCAAAAGAGCAGGCTTTGCCACTCTTATAGCAGGTTTCGCAGGCATGACAGCCGCCGACATTCATCGCAGCGGCGTCAAATCGGGTGACGCTGTGCCCCTTTTCTTCCGCTGCCTGGATAAAAGCCTCCGTCATAGCAAAAGTGTTCCCGTTTTTCCGCGGACTGCCGGTGATAACAACGATTTTTTTGC
This sequence comes from uncultured Pseudoflavonifractor sp., assembly GCF_944387805.1. Taxonomy (GTDB): domain Bacteria; phylum Bacillota; class Clostridia; order Oscillospirales; family Oscillospiraceae; genus Pseudoflavonifractor. The sequence continues at coordinate 32,397 of NZ_CALXGI010000002.1, forward strand.
TCATAGCATATTTCCTCCAATCTTCCAGGGATTGACGTTTCCCTTAGATTCTACTACAATCATAGCAAGCACAGAAAGAAAAACAAGTACGCACATTTAAGTGTGGTACTTACTTTTAGGAGAGTGTCAAATGAGCAAGAGATGTATTTCCAGTGAGTGCCTAAGTTCCACGGGCTTCAGCTACACCCTGTCCCTGATCAGCGGGAAATATAAAATGACTATCTTGTATACTCTGATGGAGTTCGGTGTGGTTCGATTCAACGAGATGAAACGGTACATCGACGGTATTTCCTATAAGACCCTCAGCTCCACTCTGAAGGAGCTGGAGGCGGATCAGCTTGTCCACCGGGAGGAATATCCCCAGATTCCCCCAAAGGTAGAATACAGCCTGACAGAGCGGGGCAGATCCCTCATCCCTATCCTGGACGGGATGTGCGAATGGGGAGAGCAAAATCGGATTTGACGAATCCACTGGCCATTGAAGCCTGATGCGAAAAATCCCCGGTGAGATACCGGGGGCATACAGGCCATGATCACCTCGCCGGTTGTCTATACACACATCATTCCGTCACAAACAGCGGTGACTCCGTCATCTACCTTAAGCGCTGTACCTTCACCGGCGATTCTCCGATCGCTTTTCTTCCCACCACGAGTATCGGCTCCGCTCCCCTGCCATCAGGAGAAAGCTGCACGGTCACGGCAGAATGTGCACCTAGCAATCGTGGCCCTGGAACCGTGGCCGCCTCCGACTGGTACTGCGACGCGGTGGCCTACGCTTATAAGAACGACCTGATGGGAGGCATCTCCCCTTCCCCTCTTCGAGCCGGATATTGCCACTACCCGGAGTATGATCGCCACCATTCTCTAGCGCCTGGAGAACTAGCCCACGGTCTCCGCCGTAGCCTTCCCCGATTAGGTACTTGTTCTGGAAGAATCGTTTGTTACAGATGAAGGGATGTGACCTAAAATAACAATAAAACGGATTATTGAAACGGAATTGGAACTGATCCTATTCTCACTTGGCTATAGAAGAGTAAATGGCGGCCAGGGATGGTATTGCTATGAGAATAACGAAACAGGAATTATCATTGATTATCACGTAGCACGTACGGCACATCGCTTTGAAAGAAGGATCGAGGTCGATTTTACGGTCCGCGATCTGAACCGGAAGCGGCTTTGCCTGGCGAATTTTCCAGGAGAATATCCCCTGACTTATGAGACTCAGGCGGAGTTGGACGGTAAATTGCGGCATACGTTTGACGCTATGGTAAATATGGCTTTGCCCTACATACAGGACATGAAGAAATATGCCGTCCCTGTACCGTGTCTAAAAGATTACCAAGCGCTTGCGGACCACCCAGAGCGACGAGCGGAACTATTTTCCTTCAAATATCATATGATACCTGACAAATCTTCTCTTATACAGCTTGATTCTATACTACAGTCAATCCGCCCGAAGAATTTATACGAACTGAAGGACTCGTTTCAAGCAAACTATGAAGATTTGATCAATATGGCGGCTTTTTACGGCATATTATTTGCAAAAAAATCCCATCACTACTGTCTGGGATGGGCTCCGCTCATACCCCAAGATGCTCCAATTTATCCCCTTATAGCACCAGAACCAGAGAGATTTTTAGTTCTTGAAATAGGCGATTATGATTCTCGACCAGGCGTAAGAGCTGATGTTCTATTGTTTGTTATTGAGGCATGGAATTACCTGGACATTAAAGGACATAGTTTTTCCTCTTTTGCACTTTTATAAAGAAGCGCCTCTAATGTTTCTCATGCCCATATATTTAATTACATTTCTGGAAGCCGGATAATCACTTAGACCAGACTTACCCAAACCTAAATACCAAATCTACCATACACAAAAAGCCGCAGTTACCCCACTCCGGGGTGGCTGCGGCTTTTTGTAGTCCGAAACCCACCGGCTATGCCGGGGGCCTATTCTGTCTCAAATCAGAACACATTAGTTGGCGCAGTTCCGGGCTTACGGATATCAGCATTATCTTAAAGTCGTCCCGCCGGGCTGTCCCTACTGCAGAAAGGGAAAAATCTGCAATGGCCAGTGGCTGTTAGACAGCACCCGCCCCCTGAGCTTTGGGCGGAGCGCAATTTTGGCGAGGGACCCGAGGAATTTATCCAGATCATTGATACGGTGTGCTTCAAGCAGATATCGCTGCAGGGATAGGGGCGCTGTATGCACCCCCAAAAGGCTCCACTTCAGGTTGGTGACATCAGAGCATGGCGAGGGACTGCTTATGTATCTTGTTTTCGTCCTCACTAAAATAGTAAAAATTTAAAACTCAACTAAAACGCCATAGTCCCCGCCCCATATCCACAAATTTCCGTTTTCCTGTAAACCTATTCCATGATGATGTCCGACTGCAGCTTGTAATGTATGCCCCATAATCAGTTCAGTTTTTTAAGAAAAGAGGATGACTTCCCGTTGCCGCATTGGCCTAAATCATTTCTTCCCAAAGAAAATAATCTTCCCCAGTAATCTTTCATTAGAATAAAGTCATTCCCGGCATATGCTTCGGAAATATTACTGGCTAACTTGATTGGGGCTCTTTCTGTTTGCTTTCTGAATTGCTTATTTATCAACGAACCGTATTTAGTACCCCCAAAAAGATACAAGTCTCCACTTTTTGTAATGGCCAATCCATAATCACAGTTTTCTGAGATGGGTAGAGACACCCTTGCAATTTCATCCATAAGAGGTGTTGGTGGGCAATAGTGGTATTGAGGCTGCGTAAAAATAGTGCCTCTCATATTATTTCCCCAGGCCCAAAGAGTTCCATCCCGCTTAATAGCTGCAGTGATTTGATTGCCACAACTTACATATGTAACAGAATCCATCAAAAGTTTGGGCTGGCAGTAATATTCTTCTGACCCAAGAAGTGTTCCGAACTCGTTATCACCCCAGCCCCAAAGAGTATGATCCTCTCTTATTGCAAAACTTTGGTATTCATTTGCATAAACGTATTGCACACCATCCATTACAAAGGTCGGAGATACCTGTTTTTGTAAACTTCCAATCCCTAGTTGGCCAAATTCATTTTTGCCCAAGCTCCATAGTTTTTTATCAGTCGTAATACATATGCAGGATGATTTATCACATTTTAGCACCGCGATTTTCTAGGTGCAACCACATAGGTAAAAAGAAAGAAAAATAATTTGAAACAAAAAGAAAAAGGGCGAACGGGGAGAAAGTAGCGTAACCGGGCAAAACAGGAATCCTCCGGCCTATTAAGGCCGGAGGATGAAGCGTTACTGTCCGTAGTACCTGGCCAGAAGGGCGGCGCAGCCCTCCAGAACGTCGGCCAGGGTGGCGTTCTGCTCCCCCACCGTCTTACCGGTGCGGAGCCCCTGGGCGTTGTAGCTGTAGAGGGCAACCGTCCCGTTTATGCTGGCTTTGGTCTGCCAGCCAAAGGCGTCACAAGCAGCATGGGCCGTTCAAATGGATAAGGGGCAGGCCGCCGGAGCAGCTGCTCCGGCGGCCTGCTGCGAGGTGGATTCTGTCTGGGACTTGCTGTTCTCTGGGTGAGCGGTGCTGAGGGATCTTTTTTGCGACGGATGTACAGATGCACACAGGACTACGGTCTTCGTGGCACAGAACAGATTAAGTGCGATTGGGACTTCAAGTGAAAAACATTGAATCTTGAGGCTCAACCGCAAAAGATTCGGGAGCAGGATACAGAATAACTGGGGCCGCGAGTTGGAGGCGGGCACGCAGAAAATCCTCCGCTATTTAGAGCCCCTACAGGCTAAAGGACGAAAACGGGGCGAAACGTAGGATGTTTTTCCGCTTGAACAGAGTCTCCGAGTTCCAGAGAAGAGAGGGTGTATGCAAAAGAATTCAATCCAGCAATAACCTATAACGTGCACTCTCCTCTCTTTGATAGCGCCAGACGCAGAAGGGCCGGGGATTTTGGTCCACCTCCCACGGGCTGTTGTCGGAGGAGATAAGCCCCTGCCAGAAGGCGCAGAAATCCTGGGCCTCTCCATAGGTGGAAAACAGCCCGTTGGCGTTGAGCTGAAGGCAGAAGGGCGGAGGGATCTCACCCGCCAGGGGAGATGCTCTAAAATCTCCCAGGACGTCAAACCCCAAAAAGCCTTCCTGCAGGCGGAATTCCCCCGGCACATCGGCAAAGCAGATAATCTCGCAGGGCTCCTCCTTGTACCAGCTCCGTAGTTTCTCCAGCATATCGGCCACCTCCGGGCGGTAGGCGTCATCCTGTCCTGCCAGCCAGTTCAGATAGGGGTCGTAATCGGCAAAGAAGGCGCGGTGTTGGCGGAGTTTCAGCTTGGGCATGGTCAGATACCGCGTCACGCCCCGGTATCTGCCCGATATGGGCAATAGGTCAATGTAGTACATTTATTTTCCTTCCAGCAGTTTTTTTATTGCATCGATAATTTGGGAATTTATAGCTACATGATATTTTCCAATATTTAGATGCCAGACATTCCAGTTATTATTATGCGGTGCATCAAGTCTTACAGATATACCAAACTGTTGTGCTTTCTGGATAAGAGCTTTTGCCCATTCATATCCAATTTGTACATGTGGCGTGTTAAAGGCGGTTTGTAACAGACCATAAAATTTTCCTGAATCATTAATTAAGAGTGCAGGGTTAATTCCAAGAAATTTCATAGCAGTTGAGAACACAGACGGTCCAAGACTGTGAGCCAAGGATAGCATCTTAGCAGGGTTTGCTGTTAAAAAACTGGACACAGCAGAAGTGATAGCGCTGCCAGCAAACCAGCCAATTGCGCCGCCGCCCACAGTAACCGCAGCACGGACAGTCCAGTATTTCCACCCTTCAAGTCCTAAATTTTTTGCTACAAAATCTCCGAATGCCCACCCGGCTAAAGCGCCAATTGCCGCACATATTGCGTTAATCAGAGCCTCTCCTGTTGAATCACGGTATGCTACAGGGCTATTCACACAGTACACATACAGGTTCCCGCTCTGCATGATGGCGGAGATCTGGGGGACATAGGTGTAGGCGGTCAGGCCCAGGGCGTCCTGCCGCTCATTGATCTTCTGGGGGTTGTCCCCGTAGATCATGTTGGCGGTGTTCCAGTGGGTGTCCTGCTGGGTGAAGCGGCCTATGCTCGGGTCATAGTACCGGGCCCGCAGGTAGTAGGTCTCGGTCTCGCTGTCCCAGTACTCCCCACAGTAGCGGAAGGGGTTGGCATCGGTGGAGGAGGGGTTCTTCTCGTTGCCGAAGGCGTCGTAATCGTAGGATCGGGCCACTGCTCCGGCAGCGGTGGAAATCTTCACTATGTCCCCATGGGCGTTCTGGTGATAGTACCGCAGGGTAGTGCCGCTCCGCCAGGAGACAAGATTGACGCCGTAGACGTAGCGGCTCACCAGAGAGCCTCCCCGGGTCTCGGCCACGATGTTGTCCCCGTCCAGCAGGAAGCTGGTGTTCTGCTCCCCCACCGTCTTGCCGTTCAAATGGATGAGGGGCAGGTCGCTGGAACATCTGCTCTAGCGGCCTGCCCCAAGACGGATGCTGCCCGGAATTCGCTGTGCTTTGGTGAGCAGCCTATACAGCGCCGTAGCCTCTTTTTGCAACAGCTGCACAAGATTTACATAGGATTATTTAGCCCACAGCGGCTTCCCAAATACCAAATAGGTTTGTACCATCGGTGCGTTTGCTAAGGCTTCACTTGATCCGGTATATTTTCCGCCACCATTGGAACAGGTTGAACAGGTCTTTCGGATGCGCGCTATGAGTGAGTATTCCGGCTGTCTGCACATGGACCATAAGCTTTTCAGTCCAAATAATGTTGGTTCTTGTTCGATAAAAGATGGTCAATAAAATGTACCCGTCCCCAAATAGAAATCAGCAGATTTTCTCGCAAGGCGGCAATCAGCCCCTCACGAAAAGCAATACACTCGCATCCCCTTAAATTGGTAGATTCACCCATACAGATCCAGCTTGTCCGTGGATCATAATATGTCTCCCAATGGAGCCCATAATTTCTCCCGGAGCCGGAAAGCAGTTTCTCTTCCGTAGAAAGATACAGGTGGCCAGGCGATGATTTTGGAGCCTGCAAAGAATGGTGCTTCCAGCGTTTTATGGAATTCCATCCGGCAATCTGCACGGCTTCTTTTGTCTCCAATAGAATATCAAGGGAACAGTAGGATTGTCCCAGCACCAAAGAATAATCACTCTTTCGTAAAGGAAGACATGCCAGAGATTGCTCCTCTGTTATGTAATAAAGAGAACCTTTCATGACATTTGTACTTGCTTTATAAAAAAAGTGCATGGAAACACATCCCCTATTATGATCTGAAAAGAAAGTGGACGATAGTGTTTTTATCTAAATCAATAACTAGCTCCCATAAACCAGATGTCCCATTGTAAAAGCCTTCTACAACCCACTTCAATCCATTTGGCAAGAAGGCATCTTTAACAGGAGTGCACGCTTCCATAATCATTTTTATTGTTTGTATTGAATGTGTATACGTTCTCTCAGTATGCCCCAAAACCGTATTCGAATACTTGAGCGTATCAATGCTAGCAATCAGCTTTTGTGTAATTATTGGTATGGTGGAAGATGTAACAATTTTTAATTCGGCAGCAATTGAGAGAGCCAGCTTCTCCACCAGCGGTCCTGCAAACCAGCCCAGTACCGCACCGCCGGCAGTAAAACCTGCAATGGCAGCGTTCCTTCGCCATCCTGTCAAGCCGTAATAATCTGCAACCAAGGTGCCCAGCAAAGCGCCGCCGCCTGCGCCAATCACCGCGCCAACTACGTTTGCGGGTGTAATGACGGCCCCGCTCGGGTCAGCGTACAGCACCGGATTATTGACTGCGTACACATACAGATTCCCGCTCTGCATGATGGCGGAGATCTGGGGGACATAGGTGTAGGCGGTCAGGTCCAGGGCGTCCTGCCGCTCATTGATCTTCTGGGGGTTGTCCCCGTAGATCATGTTGGCGGTGTTCCAGTGGGTGTCCTGCTGGGTGAAGCGGCCAATGCCTGGGTCGTAGTACCGAGCCCGCAGGTAGTAGGTCCCGGTCTCGCTGTCCCAATACTCCCCGCAGTAGCGGAAGGGGTTGGCGTCGGCGGAAGAGGGGTTCTTCTCGTTGCCGAAGGCGTCGTAATCGTAGGACCGGTTCACTGCCCCGGCGGCGGTGGTAATCTTCACCACATCTCCGTGGGCATTCTGGTGGTAGTACAGCAAGCTGCTGCCGCTCCGACAGGAGACGAGGTTGACGCCGTAGACGTAGCGGCTCACCAGGGAGCCGCCCCGGGTCTCGGCCACAATGTTGTCCCCGTCCAGCAGGAAGCTGGTGTTCTGCTCCCCCACCGTCTTACCGGTGCGGAGCCCCTGGGCGTTGTAGCTGTAGAGGGCAACCGTCCCGTTTATGCTGGCTTTGGTCTGCCGGCCAAAGGCGTCGTAGGAGTAAGAGGCGGTCGATATCCCGCTCGGGCTCGTGGACGCCTGGGTCAGCAGGCTTCCGTTGCCGTCGTAGGTATAGCTTGTGACTGTGGTGGAACTGTTCTTGCTCTCTGCCTCACTCAGCAGGCGATTGGCCCCATCATAGACGTAGTTCACCACATAGGACTCCGCCCCTGTGGCACTCATCTGGACACGGTTGCTGTTGCGGTCGTAGACATAGGTCAGTGTTGTCCCGCCGCTCTCACTCTCCTGGGTCAGCCGTCCAAGACCATCATAGGCGTAGCTGGTGGTTTTACCGGTGAGATTGTCAGTCTTGGTTTTTTGGGTCCCGCTGGCATAGTAGGCATAGCTGTAATCGAACAGCGTTTCACCACGTTTGCCTGCGGACATACTGGTGACCCAGTTGGCCAGGTTATATTCGTAATTTGTGGTGATGCCGTTGCCATTGGTCAGGGTGGCGCGGTTGCCGTTGACATCGTATGTGTAGGCCGCCTGGAGTGCTCCACTCCCAACTACCTGGATCAGGCGATTCAGGGCATCATAGTTGTAATTGATGTTCTCAACAGCATTGCCGTTGACGGACAACTGGAAATATACCCGGTTGCCGGCCAGGTCATAGGCGTAGTTTTTTGCATATACCGGGACCAATTCTGTGGAATCGGGCTGAACGGAGCCGCTGTCCCCGCTGCCGCTATCGCCACCGCCACCGGATCCGCCCGGGAAGGTGATGGAATACAGTTCCAACTCCGGGTCCGGCGTTGGGTCCGGCGGTATCTGCAAAAGAGGATCCGTTTTTGTGACAACAGTCTCCTGGTCTGTTTCGGAAACAGTAATGACGTTCCCAAGGCTGTCGTAGCTATTGTAGACCTTTACCGCCTCCCTAAGTCCATTATACTCGTAAAGGGCGGTATATGCCAGACCTTTCTGCGCACTGGCGGCGGTGCGCTCGGTCAGAAGATCGCCTACATAATTGTAGGTGTAGGTGTCCTGATGCTCGGTGCCGTTTGAAACTTTCCCAGTGCGCACTATTTGTGTCATTCATTTGGATGACCTCCCTTTGCTTTCTTTTGTGCAGTTGGCAGACCGCACTCTCAGTATAGCAACGGGAGTTTTTATTTCCTACTCTCCGCTAAAGCTTTTACGGAACTCCCCGGCATAGCCGGGGCGCGAACTACAAAAACGAGACACTCGCGGCAAAAATTCTGCTGCGGGTGTCCCGTTCTGTTATCAGATTTAGAGTGTGCTCAGGACGGCCACAACGTCGCCGCGGGAGGCGCTCTGGGCGGTGACAGCCGTCGCGCCCCGGGAGGCGCAGAATGCAGCGAGCGCGGCGTTGACCTCCTCAGTGGTCAGGGGCGCATACTGTGCCTGTCCGCCCATAAACCCCTTCTCCCTGGCCCAGGCCACATAGCCGGCGGACCAGCCGTCTGCAGTCAGCCCGGCGGCTGCCGCGCTGTTGTCTACTGCCGCGCCATCCATGCGGCCCAGGAAGGTGGCCAGCTCAGCCACGGTGATGACAGCTTCAGGCCGGAATTTAGTCTGGCCCACGCCCTTGATGATGCCTTGCTGGGTCAGGGCGGCCACCGCACCGGCATAGGGGCTGTCCTTGCCCACGTCGGTGAAATAGAGGGCCACTTCATCGGTGATGTCCATCTGGGCATAGGGGATAATGACTGCCTGCGTGGGGCCGTAGCTGCGGTATTCAATGTCATACCCGGCCCAACCGGCGTTGCCCGCCGTGAGCACGCCGGTCTCCAGCAGCTCGTTGGCCAGGTTGGAGTAGTAGTCCAGCTCAATGGTGTTGACGCCGGGGACCAGATACTCGGTGATGTCCAGCACAGGCTGGTTCATATTCAGGTCGGCGGTCTGCACGCCGTTGATGTAGACCTTCATGCTGTTGACCAGGCTGCCGAAATCCAGGTAGGCACCGTCCGCCTGGCCGTCCCAGTTGAACTGGGCGGTGTAGTGGCCGGTGCCGGAGGCGCCCTGGCCGATTTCGGGGATCCTGTCCCAGGTGGTCAGCTTGTCCAGATGGACGGTGGTGTCTGTCTTGACGGTGTCGTAGATGTACTCCACGCTGGTGTTGCCCTTGCTGTCGGTGTAGGTATCGGTGCGGGTCAACCTCTCGTCGCTGGCACTCCATGCCTCCACAGTCAGATCCCAGCCGGTGATGTCATAAGGGGCGGCCACGGCCAGGGTGTTGGTGTAGGCGGTGCCGTCGCTCAGAGTTGCGGTGTAGGTGCCGCTCTCGGTGGCACGCAGGATGACGGCGCCGTCGGCAGTGGTGAAGAGCGCGTCGGCCTGGTCGGCGGAGACCACATGCACGTCCTCGCTGTCCACGGCCTCAAAGGCGTACAGGGCCACGTTGCCGTAGTCCAGGTCAACGGTGATGACGGTCTTTCCGTCCTCATAGCGGTACTGGGCCAGCTGGGTCACCTCGCCGGTCCAGGCGTCAATCTGATAGGGCAGGTACAGCCCGTCCAGCTCAATATCCACAGTGGCGTGGGTGCCGTGGTCGGGGTCGTCTCCGTCGTGGAGGGATCCGTCGCAGTAGTTGTAGACATACATGTAGCGGTTATCGCCGTCCTGGCGGACCTGGGTGAGTAGCTGCTGGTTGCGCTGGACAAAGCCGGCGTAGGGCTCCACGCCCAGGGACTCCAGCGCCTCCATCACATCGTCGGCGGTGGCGGCGGTGGCCACGTTGTCCAGGCCCTTGAGCTCCTCCATCACCTGGGCAAGGGCCTCGTCCTGGCCGTCGTCATAGGGGGTCTCCACAGCGGCGCCGTCCACCACCACGATCTTCATGCCCTGCCTGGCCAGGTCCAGCAGCTCCTGCGCGCTGTCCAGGGACAGCCAGTTCTGCCAGAGGACCAGGGCCTTGTAGCCGGCCTGCTCCAGGGTGCCGGTCTCAGCGTTGTAGGAGACCGCGTCGTCCTCCAGAAAGGCGGGGCTGAAGTAGTCATAGGTGTAGCCGTTCTCCTGCAGCTCGGTGGAGGGGAAGAGCATATAGTCGTGGCGCTGCATCCACATGTCGTCCTCAGCGAGGCACTGGGCGGCGATATGCTGGTCGTACTTCAGGTACAGCATGCCCACGTCGGTGCGGGACACGCCCTGGCGCAGCAGCTTCTGGATGCGGCCCAGATGCTGGTTGAACGCCCAGTAGGTGGCGTACTCCGGCTCGCGGGTGCCCAGCACGTTGAAGTTGGGGTTAAAGCCGGGGCCGAAGGGCAGGCTTTGGAAGCCGGGCCAGTTCTGGGTAATGCTCTCGGGAGACCAGGAGGAGGTCCACACATGCCAGTTGATGCGGCTGAAGCCGGCGGCATAGAGTGCGTAGGCCTCCTGGAGATGGCGCTGGTGGTCGTAGGAGTAACCCATGCCGCCTAGGGCACCGGTCTCACTGGAAAGAATCTTGTTCTCCAGCTTGGCCGCGCCGGTCCACAGGCGGTAGATGTCCACCTGGTTGCGCTGGTTCAGGTTCTCCGCCTCGGGGTAGTCCACCGCCATGGTGGGCTCGGAGATCTCAAAGTAGCGGCCGTAGGAGATCTGGGCCCGCAGGGAGATGTTGTACTCATTGAGCCACTCCTCCATAGGCTCCAGCAGATTCTCCATGTACAGCTGGGTCTGCACATCCCGCAGGTCGTTGAAGATCTTGGTGCCCAGGTCATCGGTTTCCACACAGAAGGTACCGAATTCGGCGGGCAGCGGAGACCAGCGGGCCAGCTCAGACTCAGCGGGCAGGCCGATGTTCATGAACAGATAGGGCCGGATGTCATACCCTTTCCGGGCCATGAACTCGTCGGCAAAATCCTCGGTCCAGTAGGTGACGCAGTTGCCTCGGCTGATCTCCAGGGAGTCCATGAACAGCTGCACGTCGCCGTTTTTGATCTTCTCGTTGAGCTCCGGGTCATTGAGGACGTTGGCGGAAAAGTACTCCTTAAAGGCCTCGAAGCCCCGGATGTCAAAGTAGTTGACGCAGTAGGAAGGCTCCACCGAGGGGGAAGACTGCTGGGCGGTGCCCTGCTGCCAGTAGAAGAAGACGTAGTAGTCTCCGTCGTCGGGGGCGGTCCAGTCCAGACACTCCTGGCCATTGGCGTCTATAGTGATCCGGCCGGTCAGGTCGATGCAGCTGGCAGAGTCCAGACGGGTCATCTCTACCTCCTCGCCCAGGGCCATCTGGGTGTCGGGGCCGATCACCCGGAAGGCGTAAGCGCCGATGAAGGTGTTCTCGTCCCGCACGGGCTGCATGGTATCGGGCGCGCCGAAGGAGCCGGCCACCAGTACCTCACGGGGGGCCGGGCCGCTGATGGAGGCGCCGCCCTCCACCAGCTCGGAGGTGGCGAACACACCCTGCATGGCGGCCTGGCTGTCAGGGTCCAGGCCGGGCACATTGGTGGTGTTCCAGTTGGTGCCGGAGGTAATGCCCACGGTCATGCCCAGGTCCAGGGCCTTGTTGAGCACCACATGGAAGTCGTGGTTCCACTGCTCGGAGCCGTAGCCGTAGACGGAGGCGTCCAGGCTGCTCTCATTGAGCTGGCACAGCTCAACGCCCCGGAAACCGGCGTCATACATGGCCTGTACCTCTTCCTCCAGGGTCTGATCGGTGTGGCCGCCCTCGGCCATCCACCAGCGCACCTCGGTGCGGTACTCAATTTCAGAATCCGCGTAGTCGTCTACCAGCTCATAGTAGAAGTCGGAGCCGGCCTTGGCGTTTAGGGCCGCCACTGCGGCCTCGGCCTCCGCCTGGGTCAGTCCTCCGTCCTCAGCCGCAAGGGCTGCGGACGGCAGCAGACTGACTGCCATACACAGCGCGAGGAATGTGGACAGTGCTTTTTTCATTGTCTGATCACCTCTCTCAAGATTACACACCGACCCTTCCGCCCTGCGCTTCTCTTCAGCACTTCCCCCTGCGGACGGCGGCGTGGTGTGTCCTGTCCGGCAGCACTTTCACCGAACATTTCTATTGAAATATAACATTTTTCACAAATAATTGCTATAAAAATCCGATTATTGATTGCGATATTGATAAATCGCCATCACCATGTGCAAGACTCGGTGTACACCACCGGAATATGTCTCCGGACTTTGTCTTGTAAAAGTATAGTCGCAAATATTTTGCACTTAAAAAGTTCGCTTTTCTTCCTGTTTCTTTTTCCTTTTTTCCTAATTTCTTTGAAATCTTGTTGTTCAATCTGCAGGCTGATCATTCGCGCATCTTCTCTTTTTTTATAAATCCTTTTTGGCAGATGTACGGAATCGAATGGTCTAAGAGACACGCCGCAGTGTATAGATATGATGCAGTCATCATAATGTCAGGCCAATACAGGACACCAATCGTCTCCCCTCAAGTAATCATTTTTCCTTTCGGATGCTCCAAATGGTAGCTGAGCGGATGATGCTCCAGGGCCGCCGGATTACACTTTGGCATAATCCGGCGGCCCTGGAGCATCAGAAAATTAGCTCATCAACTGCTTTAATGGATGGCAGTTGTGCAACCTTACTGCTGTTCGGTAGCGTGATAGGATTGATGTCCAACGTATCAAAGGCACTGTAGATTTTCTTCATCCGTTTATCTTTGACATCTTTATAATCTTTTTTCAGTTTTTGAGCGGCGGTGTCCAGACCTGCACCGTTGCTCGTCTTTCTCAGCAGGAATATCATTTGCTCTCGCAGAAGAGGATCTTCAATGCCGTTCAAGATTTCCTCTTTAGCAATTTCGTAGCGAACGTGGTTACCAGAGCACGGAAACAGCTTTTCTAAATAGTGAAAGATAACTCCCTGCACAAGATTGAATCCTGTCTTTAACATTGTACAAAGAGAATCTTGTCGTTCTACTCCCAGTTTCTTAAGAAAAGATTCCCGTTTTAAGCTAACCTCCAGGCGTAATAACTTTCTCCCGGTTAGCTTCTTAGGACATCGTCCGTTTCTCTCCAACTCGTAAATTTTATCATATGCCTTGAAAGCAACCGTGCGGTTAGATATGCCGAAGTAATGCTGGCGTTCTACAGCAGATAGCCCGCCCTGCCTGCTGAAGTTTTTAGGAATTCGCCCCTTCCAGAATAGCCGGATGAGTTCCTCTATATCTGTTTCTCTGTCAAGCCATAGGTTTACAGTGAGATCAATCTGGCTAAGGCTCAATTCGTCCGGAGAGACAATAAACACTGGCTCACTACCGTCGTATGTGCCAAGCCCTATTTCTATCAAGGCATCGCCGACCTGCTCCAGCAATTTTTCACACGAGCGTTCCTTTGGACGGTATAGCTTCGTAGGCTGGTATTTTCCCTTCAAAAGCGTACTGGGATTTATGATGAAGGCGATACCATTTGATTTGTCGTGGGACTGATGTATCCGAAGACGAATTCCATTATTAACCAAAAGCGTACTGGTTAGGTGCCGGTCAATGTTATATGGGTCAGAACTCATTATACGGATATTGTCCTCACCTGCCAGATGGTCAATCACCTTCTGCACTTCCTGGTATTTCAGATCTTTTGCATAGAGTTCAATCGTATGGATACCAAACTCGGCCTTTTCAATCTTCATAACTGTTTCTCCTGTTCCGTTGGCAGTTGCTACAGCGTCCACAATTCTTATCAGGGGTCTCCCCCAGTGCAAGAAGGATTTGACTGGCTAGACATTCATCCCCCCTCATGATAGATACCAACTCTTCCAGGCGATTGTTCAGCCACGCTCTGAGTTGCTCTGAGAGGTCCTCTTTCTCCAAAATGAAGTGATCTAGTGCAATATCATCTGGATGGTACAGAAGCACCGCATGGGCTCTCTCTCCATCCCGGCCTGCTCTGCCAATCTGCTGGTAGTAATCAATCACATTGAGCGGCAAATTGAAATGTATAACCAGGCGAATATCCTTGGCGTTAATTCCCATGCCAAAGGCGGTAGAGGCCACCATAATAGGTTTCTCGCCATGAACGAACAGGAGCTCATGTTTTTCACGTTTGTCCGATTCCATATACGCATGGCATTTGACTACCTCGCCCGGGAACTTCTTGGAAAGGTAGTTCGCCACCAGATCCACGTTTTTTCGGGATGCACAGTAGACGATCACCCTTCCCTCTTCGCGGTATTTCTTAATACTGTAACTGACGCGAGACAGGCGTTGCTTAAGGGAAAGAACGGAACAGTCTTCCTTAAGCAGAGCAATATTTTTTCTGGCCAAACTGCCTTGAAATATGTTCGGCTTTTTCATATCCAGGCACTTTTTAATTTCCTTGTGGTACTCTGGGGGAGCTGTAGCCGTAAATGCTGCAATGACAGGTCTTTGTTTGAGCGTTTTGATGAATGTCTTGATTAACAGATAGCTGGGGCGGAATGTATATCCCCAGTCTAATACACAGTGGGCTTCATCCACGACAACCAGACAGGGACTGTTGTAGCGCACCGCCTGCTGGAATACAGGCGATTGAAGACGTTCCGGTGTCACGTAGAGAAGCGCAATCTGGTGATTGGATAGTTTTTCCAAGATATTCTTATGTTCTGCTTTATTATGGCTAGACATTGCAACTGCCGGGACTCCTTTCTCAAGGAGTTCTCTCACTTGGTCTTCCATGAGAGAAACCGTTGGTTCAATGACCAGTGTCCATTGCTGTTCTTTCTTCCACCTTACATTGGCCGGAATCTGGAATACAGCTGATTTCCCTGATGATGTCGGTGCAATCATCAGGGTATCCTCGCAGGACAGTATACTATTGATTGGTTTGATTTGTTGTTTGCGGAGTTTGCTGATACCCATTGTGTCCATAGCGTCTTGAACATCATACTTGATTTTCATGTTAACTGCCTCCTAACATTTTCTTAGCTCATGTGAGCACTCTATACGCCTGTTTCAGATAAATCATTTTTTAATGCGATCCGGTGACGATTTTAAGAATTTCACTCAATGTATCCCGGCAATAGATTTTCTGTGGGAAGTGCCCTGTTAGGTGTTTTCCGCAGTATGTGAGAAAGATTAGAAGGAAAGTAGACGTTACTTAATAGTAACGAAAAATCTACTCTTCACTTACGATCCGCTCCTGTGCCAACCTGTACACATCGTTAGAAATCAATCCCGTTTCGAATAGCCGCTGGTTAATCTGTAGTTTGATCTCTTTGAGGCAATCCTGTGATAAGGTACATTCTTCTGATATAAGCATTTTGCGAGCTCCTCTCATCTTTTTACAGATGTTGGGCTGCAAATCAAATTATAATTTCCCTCATCTTAGTAGGTACTATATGAACTATAAGGCTTTAACCGGATTACTAAAACTTCCCTTCAAAGAGATATTAGCTATCAGACCGGAAATGAAAAAATCCCTGGCGGACAAATCACGTCTGCCAGGGATAGTAGCTTATCTATTTAAGCACGCTGGAACAAAGAACAAATGGAACAGAGAACGATTCAATAAAGTTAGGACTTCTTTCTTTTTTTATGCTTTTTCTCGTTTTTATCTTTTTCTGCACGCTGCCCTGCGTCATTCAATTTGGCACGAAGCTCTTGAGGCAAAAATGTCATTTTATCGATCTGAAAGAAAACTCCTTTTTCATTAGTGTCGGTAGCATTGACACGCATCTTTTTACTATATTCTATATAGTCTAAGTCCAGCTTTTTCACTTCTTCATATAGCCATGTTCCACCATTAACTCCGCCAAAATTATTTAAAAGCGTCTTAAAATGTTCTGTCGAAAACCGAATATAATAAATACCTGAAGGTGGATTTTTTTGAGGACGTAGCCAAATATCGCCCCACATGCCTACCTTGTAGTTTTTTTCGGATATATAAAACTTATCTGGGAAGCCTTCTTTCAAAATTTTAAATAGCGTACTTTCAAATTTTTCCTTTACCCTATTCTCGGCCTCTATCTCCTCTTGTACCGCAAAATCAGAAGTGCTAATTATTTCACAGCCTGGGAGCAGCACAGTAAACCACTCATTTTCTAGTTTATTTACCTTAGACTGGTCTAAATCCTGTCCCCTTACACAAGATTTTAGGAACAGATGAAGGGCCAGCAACTGTAAGGAAACATGGTACCTTTCCACTGTGTTTATTTTGGTATTACTGTTCTGATTATGGGAGTCGATCATTGCATCATATCTGGAGAACTCAGACTGAAGCATTGTTTCCCATTGATTCTTCTGGTCGGCTTTGTATACATAGCGGGCATAACGTACCACAGAGAATCGCACATCATCCAAATCCCACTGGCAGTCAGACTTTGCCAAGTCCTTACCCTTGATTTCTACCGGCGTAATCACCACTGACTTGTTAGATGCCCTCTTGTTAGATGCTCCATAGATTACTATGCTTACCCACTTATTCATTAGTTGCAGAATTTTACTATCATTTCCGCGCAAAAACCAACCGTAAACCATCAGAGTAGTGTCCCGGTATTGAGGTAACATCCGCTCATTATATCCTTGAAGCTTTAAAAAAGCTCGGTCTGTAATCTTTATATCGCTAGCCTTTCTGGGGAGGACAGGAGTGTATTTACACTTCATTGTCGGACCGCTCCTAATGTATCCAAACAAAGTATTATCGGTAGTATCCAGTGCCAAGGAACGAATAACACGCTCCAGCACCTCCCCTGCAAATGGAGCTGGCTTTACTATTATGATGGGAGCACGTCGCTGTAATTGAGATAAATATTGCATATATTTTTTAGAAGATACATGTGCGCAGTACCCAGCCAGAACAGATGCCACTAAGCGCAACATTTCCCTCTTGGCATCCGGAGTTTCCCCGCAGGAGTTCAGAAGAGCAAGCATTGCGTCAAGTCCGTTCCTCTCCTGATAATCTTTTTGCTCATACGGATAATTCTGTTTGACACAGTAGAGCCCTCCTAGAATATCGATTTTCTTCTTTCTAACAGGTGTCGCTTCTCTGCCAGGCTGACAATCGAATTGCTTTTTATACTCTTTATAACGCTTTATAACTGCTTTCCTAGTCGTGTAGACGTCCTGCTCCAACCATCCTTTTTTGTCCTCTTGCTTCACCGCATACCCCCGGGCGCCATTGTCATACTTCCAGGTATAGACGGTTACTTTTTTGTTCTCCTCCACAAACTTGCACCTCCAGGTAGCTTTCAAATATTAACATAATTCTTTGTTCTGATGTCTGTTCTACGAAGAGAACACGTATATAAGTTGTATTTTATCTGATAATTCTACTCATTTCAACTTTGATTACATGTATTTTCAAAAATTAAACTTGTGCGTGATAAAGTCTTTATGTCATATATTTCCATTATGGATGATTTCTCGCTGTTAGTCTTTGCGCCAGTTGGGAGACCGTACTTTTACTCTAATAGGAGTTTGTCATCACTATGAGCTTTTTTAAATTGCCTCGCTTGGCGATCGATTTTCTTTGTAAAAGGAGACGGTTCCCTTTGGGGAATCGTCTCCTTTTCACATTCAGATCAGCACCGCCCACTCCACTTGTAACATCTTCCCGTTTTGTGGACTTTGCAGTTCTAAACTTCTTTTTGTTCCATATAATATGGATACTTGGGGCGCTGGCTTTCAGGCGCACGCCGTACCGTCCTCCCTGCCTGACAATCTCCGGCTCCTCCAGTTTGAGTTCATCTGTACCAGGCACCACAATGCCGTACCCGGTCTCTTTCACCTCACGAAGGGCGTCCGCTACCTTATCGTACTCCCGCTTGACTCCGGACAGCTCGGTAAGGAGTCCCATCAGGTCTCCGTCATCATGGATGGTGAAACCAGACTGCTGGGAGATGGTGTCATAGAAAAGCCCTCTGGGCAGCTCCAGGGAAGCCGAGGCAAGGCCAGTGCCCAGGCTGATGGTATTGACCTTGGCAGAGGACACATTCTCGCACTGACCAATCGCAGAGACTGCCCGCTCCACATCTCGAATCCTCCGCATTCCCTCTGCCGCTGAGCGAATCGCAGTGTACAGCCCACTCTTGATGGGGTGTCCATAGGGCAGTGCATCTACCCAAGATGGCAGGAACAGGTCCAACTCCTTCACCGGGAACTCATAGAGTACACCTTTGATGATGCTGGTAACTGCGTTCTCGTCCAGTTCCAGACAGTTGACGCAGATACAGGTGACATCGTACCGGGATGACAGATCAGCCTGGATTGCCTTGGCCCGCTCCGAGCCGGGTTCCGCCGAGTTGAGTACCACCAGGAAGGGCTTCCCAAGCTCCTTCAGTTCGGTAATCACTCTCTCCTCCGCCTCCAGATAGTCTTCTCTGGGGATATCGGTGATGGTGCCATCGGTGGTGACTACAATGCCGATAGTGGAGTGTTCGGCGATGACCTTCCGGGTGCCAATCTCGGCGGCCTCAGACATAGGGATCTCGTGGTCAAACCAGGGAGTGGTCACCATGCGCGGGGATGCGTCCTCCAGCGACCCTACCGCGCCGGGCACCATATACCCCACGCAGTCAATCAGCCGCACGGAGAAGGCTGCCCCGTCCTCCATGGCAATTTCCACCGCCTCCTCAGGGACGAACTTGGGCTCTGCCGTCATAATGGTCCGGCCTGAGCCGCTCTGAGGCAGCTCATCTCTTGCACGCTCCCGTCGGTAGACATTCTCAATGTTGGGGATGACCAAGGTCTCCATAAAACGTTTGATAAAGGTGGATTTTCCCGTCCTGACCGGCCCCACCACGCCGATATAGATATCGCCCTCCGTGCGCAGCGCAATATCCTCATAAATCTTACGGTGTTCCACTTCAACTCCTCCTTGCGGACGATTCAGGCATGGGCGAGCAAGCCTGGCTTTCCCTATATAGGTATGGGGATAAGCCATAGTTTATGACAGCGAAATCCCCGCTCTGGACAAGCCCTTATACAGAACAACACCCCCTCCACATAGCCGGAGGGGGTGCATTTTATCCTATTCAGCGTCGCCGGGGAATAAGCAGAAGCCGGCCAGTCAGCTCCGCGCCGCTCTCCAGCTCGTTGGCCTGGAGAATATCGTCCATAGTGGTGCGATAGGCCTTGGCGATGTCCCACAGCCGCTCATGGCTTACTACACGCAGAACAATCGACGGCGCGTCCTCCCCGGCCTCCGCCTCCCCTACCTGCACATCTGATACAGCAGAGATCTGCCGGGTACTCTGGGCCAGATAGGAGAAATCCACGTCAAATCGGACCTCAATGCCTCCGCTGGTGGGGGTAGCGTAGATCTCACCCGCGCATCGGCAGACACAGGAGCAGCTGCTCCCCTCGGGCAGCTCCAGCTGACAGGGCACAGAGACCTGCCTGGACACCGCATAGACCTCGTTATCTTCGGTGGTATATACCACCGTAAGCATCGTCTCGGCGGTGAGTGTGAGCCGCTCCGCCTCTCTGAGCTGGGTTACCTGCCCGATACTCACCCTGGCGTCAGACACCAGCTTAGCCATAGCTCCAGTCTCCACGATCTCCCGTGCAGTCTGCCGTCGAACGCTCCGATCCAGCATGCTGTGGAATATGAAGGGCTGGAATTCCGGCGTCAGCTCACACGAGACGCCGTACAAATCCGTCAGCAGCTCCACCTTCCGCCGCTCCCACACTACCGCCTGGGCCAGCAGCCCCATAGATACCGAAATCGTCCGACCGTCTCCCGGGCTCAGGGTACAGGCCAGATCTGTCAAAAGGACTTCCAGATCGCAGTCCGCTTCCTCCCCTGCCCCTGAGACTTCCATAATCTGAGAAAATGGGAGCTCATAGTCTGCCGTGCATAACGTGTTATCTCCCGCCCGATAGCCGAGGTGAAGCACTGCCGCCCCCTTAAAAATCAGCTTATTGCCGATGATTTTGGACTCGCTGCATACCAGATCCGCTCGGCACTTGAGCAGTTCCTCTGCCTCTGGGCGGCTGCCGGAGATGGTCAGGTCATCAGAGAATGTAAAAGGTTTTTCCTGCATACAGACCGCAATGTAAGTATCCTGGGTTTCTTTCAACTGTTCTACCACCATGCCGGACTCCCACTCTGCACCAGAACAAAGGCTGTGCTCCACCTTGGCGTACACCCGCAGGTCAATGGCCAAATTGACCCGCACCACCACTTTTCTGGGGTTGATAATCCGTGTGTCCGCCGTCTGTACTCTGGGGACTGCCACAACAGAGCAGCCGGGCGTGATGCCGGGGCCGTCCGCAGTACAGAAAAATGGAATGTTGGCCTCAATACGGCGCAGGCCGCTCTCCCCTTCTGGCAGATAGAGCACGGAGCAGCGGGCGGTACCGGTCACCTCCGCCCTTCCCTCCTGGGTTCCCTTGTCCTTAACACACACCAGTCCGGCAGTATCCACAATGCGGAGAATATCGGGACAGGCGTCCGGGACAATCATCTCCATGGTCTCCTCATGGAACACTGTGGTCTCCAGCACAGTGTCATAGCAGCTTAGGCAGTTTCGGTTTAATGTCAGCTCCATTGCATTCCACTCCTTGTCGGGGCGTTCCCGCCCATTTCATGCTGTGAAATTCTATGTACAAGGAGTGAGCAATATGTCAGCGCAGGCCAAAAATGGCTCTCAGAATACCGCGAAGCGCCTTTGGGGATCGTACCACAACAATTTTCATCTAAATACCCTCCTCACCGTGACTCATGGTTTCGCTGTTCCAGCCAGGTACAGCCCCAGAAGCCCAGGGCAGCTCCAGCGGCCAGCATCAGAACGCTTCCGGGAAAGATTAGTACAGCTGCGCCCAGCGTGCAGGCTGCAGCAGTCTTTACCGTTCGCTTGCTGGGCAGACGCATCCGTGCGCCTCCTTCCTAATTAATCCGGGCTGTGCCGTTCAGCTTCGGTCTCCTGACGGAGCACACCCAAGCCAGTATACGTGTTGGAGATAAAAGTGGTGCAGAAAAGTGTCTTGATGCTGAAAGCTGTATAGTAGGAGAAAAATTGCGGCCAGCTCACATGAGCCGGCCGCTGCCGCTTGTTCTTCTCTCTGCACTCATCCAATTGTAGCGCCAAGCTCCCGGAGCATGGTGAGAAACTCTTCCTCCGTCAGCACTGTAATTCCCAACTCCTGGGCCTTTTTCAGTTTAGAGCCTGCGGCCTCACCTGCTACTACATAGCTGGTCTTTTTGGAAACCGAGCCGGACACCTTCCCACCCAACGCTTCAATCTGGGCGCCCGCCTCGTCACGGGTGAAATGCTCCAGAGAACCAGTCAGCACAAAGGTCTTGCCCATCAGCGCGTCACCTGTGGGGGCGTCGGTATTCTCCATCACTACGCCAGCCTCTCGCAAAGACTGGATAAGATGTTGGCTCTGGGGGCTGTGAAGCCACTCCCAGAGGCTTTTAGCCGTGATAGCGCCAACATCCGGGACAGCGGTAAAATCCTCCTCTGTGGCCGCAAGAAGCGCATCCATATTGGAGAAATGAGCGGCCAATATTTTGCCCGCCTTCTGCCCTACTTGGCGGATACCAAAGGCAAAGAGCAACCGCGCCAGACCGGCACCTTTAGAGCGTTCAATAGCGGCGGCCAGATTTTCTGCACTCTTTTTTCCCATTCGATCCAGCTTAGCCACAGCCTCTGGAGCTAGATGATAGAGATCCGCCGGAGTCTTTACCATACCGGCGTTGACGAGCGCTTCCATAACCGCGGGTCCAAGGCCGTCGATGTCCATGGCATCCCGGGAGGCGAAGTGGGCCAGGTGACGCAGCAGCTGGGCTGGACACTCCGCACCCGTACAGCGGATATGGGCGCCGTCCTCATCTCTGGCCACCGGTGCACCGCACACTGGACAGCAGTCAGGCAGATGATATGGTACGGTCCCTTCGGGCCGTTTTTCTTTTACAACAGAGACAATCTCCGGAATGATCTCACCCGCCTTTTGGACCAGAACGGTGTCCCCGATGCGGATGTCCTTCTCCGTGATGAAATCCTGGTTATGGAGGGTAGCATTTGTGACTGTTGTGCCTGCAAGGCGAACTGGCTTTACAACTGCCTTAGGCGTAAGGACACCAGTCCTCCCAACCTGGACTACAATATCCTCCACCACGCTTTCCTTCTGCTCTGGCGGGTATTTGTAGGCGGCGGCCCACCGGGGGAATTTTGCGGTAGAGCCAAGGATTTTCCGGTCTGAAAGGCTATTTAGCTTTACAACCGCGCCATCGATATCATAGGGAAATTTCTCCCGGTCGTCGCCGATTAAAGCGATACGGCTGCCGATTTCCTCCATGCTGGTACACAGGGTACGGGGAATCACACGGAACTGCTGCCGTTCCAGATAATCCAGCGTTTCAGTGTGCGTACTGAAATCAATCCCTTCTGCCTTCTGGATGTTGAATACTACGATATCCAACCGGCGGGATGCAGCTACCTTGGGATCCAACTGGCGCAGGGACCCTGCCGCAGCATTCCGGGGATTGGCAAAGAGGGCTTCACCTTTAATCTCCCGTTCCTCGTTGAGCTGCTCAAAGACCTTCTTGGACATATAGACCTCGCCCCGGACAATAAGCCGGGGGATAGGCTCCGGCAGCCGGAGAGGCAGAGAGCGGATAGTCTTCAAATTCTCAGTTACGTCCTCCCCAACCCGGCCGTCGCCCCGGGTGGCGCCTCGGACAAATAGGCCATCCTGATACTCCAGCGCCACGGAAAGTCCATCTACCTTGGGCTCCACGTCAAACTCCGCGTCGCCATCCAGGCTCTCCTGGACCCGCCGGACAAAGTCCCCCAGTTCCTCGAGGTCAAAGACATCCTGAAGGCTCTCCAGAGGAACCTCATGGGTGACCTCCTGGAAGCCTTCGGCTACCTGTCCTCCGACCCTGCGGGTGGGAGAATCCTCTGTAATCTGGTCAGGGTGCGCCTGCTCCAGCTCCTCCAGACGCCGGAGTTTATGGTCAAAGTCGTAGTCAGACATGGTGGGGTTATCCAGCACATAGTACTCATAGCTGGCTTTATTTAGCTCTGCACGGAGCAGCGCTATCTCCTGAATCTCGTCCATAGGGGACCTCCACTTGGAATTTTCGGGTGAATTTAGGGGCCAGTCGGGCAAGAAACCTATAAAGGACATACCCGGCCAGACCACCCAGAGTGTTGAGAATCAAATCATTGATATCGCTGCTGCGGCCCACAAAAATCTGCACAATCTCGATGAACAGCGAAACACCTCCGGCAGCCAGCACCGACCGCCACCACCGTGGATGCCGCCACAGCAGCGCCGGGAAAAAGCCCAAAGGCAAAAACATGACCACATTGCCCAGCAACATGTAGATGCCCCATTTGCGGCCCTCCAGCAGCTCCGCCAGAATAGTGACCTGGAGGTACATGCCGTAGCCGTGCCAGCCAAACCAGCCCGCTTCCGGCAGATAACCGTGCATCAATCCGCCCCAGAACCCCGCCGGAAACACGGTCAGCGCCGCCAGCCCGGCGCAGAAGAGTACAAAGACAAGCATTGCCCCCTCCCGCCAAATACTGCTGGACAAGTTCATCCGGCCAAGGCGGAAGCGCCGCATGGGACGAAGCAGGAAAAAAGCCGCAGCAGCCAGCACCATGCAGGGCAGCATCTCATAGATATAGTCCCAGGTAATCTCCCAGTACCAAAGCAGTGTATTCATTCCACCCCTTCTTTCTACCTGGTTTGACACCATTCTATCACAAAAAAGGGGCCGGTTTCCTGCGCTTTTCTTACAATCTCAGCCGTTTTGCCCCGAGAGGCTCAGATAGGTATCCGGCACCTCACCCACCAGCACAGTCTCCGCAACACAGACCTGTGCGCTGACTTGAGTGTTCATTGACCCGCCTGGTATCAGTAGGGTTAAAGAAACAGTCAAATCCAGCATAATCTGGTGGTGTGTCTGGTTGATACCTGCTGCTGCAAATACATGCTCAAATACTGCCTCTGCATCGCCCACCGAGCGAATCCGCACAGGGAGCAAAGGCCCCTTCTCCGCCAGTGCAGCAAAGGGCAATAGATTTCCCAGCGGAATGCCCAGCGTCCCGGTATCCAAAGTATCAATCTGAGAGATAACCGCGCCAAGCAGCTCTGTCCGCAGGCGATTCATCTCAGCTGAATTACTGGTAAAAGCAGTGATGCGGCCGCTGTTGTCAGTTCGGAATGTGATGATATCATCATAGGCCACCGCTTCCTGGGCCATGGTTTTGCTGATTTCCCTCTCTATAATACCCGTGACAATATTTTTTACCCGGCTTTCCGCCATAGCGGCAATGGCAGGCCGTGCCTTGCCATCTAAAAAACTGATAAATATCAGCGCCAGTCCCAGGCCAATGGCAGCGGACAGAAGGAGCTGAATCCCGCTTCCCCGCCGCCTGCCGCGCTGACGGATCCGCCAGCGCGGCCAGAAGTACCGCCGCCATCTCTCCATACGGGTCACCCCCTATGGAGAGTCTATGCGTGGCATGGCTCGTCTTAAAACGGGAAATTCATCTCTCCTTCAGCAGTTCCTCCACCGCCAGCAGGACGCCCGCCTTTCCGCTTTCATAAGTCAGGCCCCCCTGGAGATAGGCTGTATAGGGTTCCCGCATGGGGGCGTCGCAGGACAGCTCAATGGAGGCCCCCTGAATAAAGGCGCCGGCAGCCATAATAACCTGACAGTCATAGCCCGGCATGTCCCAAGGCTCCGGAGTTACATAGGAGTCCACAGGAGCGCCGAACTGGATGCCCTTGCAGAACCGTTTGAGAGGCTCAGGACTGCCGAAGTGGATCATCTGGATGATGTCGTGGCGCACAGCATCAGAGGCAGGCTCCGTCTTATAGCCCAGCAACTCCATCATTCGGGCGGCAAATACCGCCGTTTTGACCGCCTGAGCTGTGGTATGGGGAGCAAGGAAAAGTCCTTGATAGAGACTGCGGTTATTGCCCAGAGAAGCGCCGCATTCCCGACCGATGCCAGGAGCCGTGAGGCGCATGGCGGCCCCCTCCACCAGGTCACGCCGCCCAGCGATGTACCCGCCCGCAGGGGCCAGGCCTCCGCCCGGATTCTTGATGAGGGAGCCCACCACCAGGTCAGCGCCGGCCTGAGTGGGTTCTGTGGTCTCCACAAACTCACCATAGCAGTTGTCTACCAGAATAGCAGCGTCAGGGTTGTTCTGCCGCACCACCGCACACAGTTCACCAATCTCCGCCACTGACAGAGAGGAGCGAGTAGAGTATCCCTTGGACCGTTGGATCAACACAGCTTTCACTCTGGGATCCCGCACTGCAGCGGCCAAGCCGGCCTTATCAGGGGCATTGTCAAGCAATTCAACTTGACGGTACTCCACGCCGTACTCCATCAGGGAACCGTGTCCCTTGGGCACTACGCCTATAACACCCAGAAGGGTGTCATAGGGCGCTCCCACGGCAGAGACCAGAATATCGCCCGGCTTCAGCGCGCCGAAGAGCGCACAGGTGATGGCATGCGTGCCATTGACAAATTGAATCCGGACCAGTGCGTCCTCCGTGCCGAAAATATCGGCATAGATTTCGTCCAGTTTATCCCGGCCCTGGTCGTCATAACCGTAGCCGGTGGTGCCGGCAAAGTAGCCCTCGGCTACCCGGTGCTTCTGAAAGGCGGCAAGTACCTTGCGGGTATTCTCCTCAGCAATGGCGTCAATACGGTCAAACTGGGACCGCAGCTCAGCCTGGGCCTGGGCCGCCAGAGAGAGAACCTTGTCACTTAACTGTAAAGGCATTATCTTTTACACATTCCATTCTATCTAAGTTTTTCGGCTGCGAAGGCAAAAATCAATCCTTGTGCTCCGCCTGGGCAAAGGCAGCTGCCAGGGCGGCACAGGCTTCCACGTCCCGGCGGTCTACCATCTCAGCGGGCGAGTGTACATAGCGGCAGGGGATGGAGATTCCGCCGCTGGGTACGCCCGAGCGGGTCTGATGGATGGCACCCGCGTCGGTGCCGCCGGCTCGAATTACATCCATCTGGAAGTTGATTCCCTTCTCCTCTGCCAGCTTCTCCATGGTACGGACGACCTGAGGATGGCAGATAACTGAGCCGTCCATTACCTTGATGGCCGCTCCCCCGCCAGTCACGCTGCTGCAGGTATGTTTGGGGTTCATCTCGTCATCAGCAGGGGTCACATCCACCGCCACGCCGAAGTCGGGGTCAATGCCGAACGCGGCGGTACGGGCTCCGCGGAGGCCCAGCTCCTCCTGAACAGTAAAGACAAAGTACAAGTCGTTGTCACTGTCCTTCAGCTGCTCCAGGGCCATCAGCAGCACCACGCAGGAGATACGGTTATCCATATAGGGTGAGACAATGCGGTCGCCGGCGGCAAAGACAGCCGTGTCATAGACAGCGGTATCCCCCACACGGACCATATGCCTGGCCTCTTCTGCGTCCTTGGCTCCGATATCCAGATACAGGTCCTCCAGAGTCATGTCTTTGGGCGCCACACTGTTGTCAAGGCAGACTACACCCCGGACACCGCTCTTGAAGCGAACAGGGGTGCCCAGCAGATCGAAGGCATGGAGCCCGCCCAGTTTGCCAAATCGGAGAAAACCGTGCTCATCAATGTGGGTGACAATGAAGCCAATGGAGTCCATATGGGCGGCGAACATGATCTTGGGTCCCTTGCCCTTCCTGCGAACAATCAAGTTCCCCATGGTATCCCGTTTAATTTTGTCAGCATAGGGGGCAGCCAGGGCCTCAATGGCGTCAGCGATGCCGGATTCATCGCCGGCAGGGCCGTGACAGGCGTTGAGCGCCTGGAGTGTCTTGAGAATATCCATTTTGATTTACTCCTCCTGTCCGGCAATGGCTCCAATAAAAAGCCGCGCCAGATTTAAGATATGGTCAAAGTCCCCCAAGCAGGCCACACTGGCGGGGGCGTGGAGATAGCGGACTGCTGCGCTCACCACAATGGTACGTACACCCTCGCGGCTGCGCTGAATGGCGGAAGCATCATTGCCTCCAGAGATGTAACTCTTCGTCTGCCAGGGAATCTGGTTTTGCTCAGCCAGGTTTCTCATCAGCTCAAAGAGTCCCCTGTCGGCCACGGAGCCTCCGTCCATAAAGGGGACAACCGGACCTTTGCCCAGGGTACAGACCTTTTTATGGGCAGGTGTGGTGGCCAGATCGGCGGCAGTGGTGGTTTCCAGCACCAGGGCGATTTCCGGATTGACAGAGAATGCCGCGCCGAAGGCACCCCGGCAGCCCACCTCCTCCTGCACGGTAAAAGCGAAGGTACAGTCCATGGGCAGGTCCTCTTTCAGCAGTTCCAGCATAATGGCACAGCCTGCACGGTCATCCAGAGCCTTGGCTTTCACAAAACCGCTGCCGAATTCAGTCCAGTCGCTGTCAAACGCAGCAAAGTCGCCGATTTCCACCAGCTTCTCCGCCTCTTCCCTGCTTCTGGCACCAATGTCCAGATAGAGGTCCTCCACCTTCGGAACTTTCCGCTCCTCCTCCTCGCTGACCAGATGGTAGGCTTTCAGGCCAATGACTCCGGGAACGCGTTTTTTTCCCACCCGGACAATCTTGCCCATAAGCACGCGGCGGTCAATCCCGCCTACGCAGGCAAACTTCAGATAGCCCTCATCGGTGATGCTGCGGATAATCAGCCCTACCTCATCCATGTGGGCGGCCAGCAGCAGTTTGGAACCGGTAGACTTTTTCCCCTTTTTGAATACAATGAGGGTGCCCATGGGGTCCACCCGCATCTCGTCGGCGTAAGGGGCCGCCGCGGCCTTGATGTAGGCCCGCACGTCCTCTTCGAAGCTGGATACGCCGTCCAGCAGACACAGCTCACGAATGGTATCCTTCAGCATAGGACTTCCGCCTCCTCTCCCAGCCCCTCCGCAAAGGCGGCCAGCAGCTTTGCCACTGACTCCATGTCCTCCAGGGCCAGCACTTCAATAGGGGTATGCATATACTTCAGCGGCAGAGAGATAACAGAAGTGGCCACGCCTTCCCGGCTGATCTGCATATGCCAGCCGTTGGTACCGGTATGACCGGCCATGACCTCGGGCTGCCAGGGGATCTGATTTTCCTCCGCCTTGGCCTTCATGCGGCGGGTCATCCAGCTGGTCATGTTGGGTCCAATGCCAATGGCTGCTCCGCCGAACAGCTCACAGGAGCGGTCCTTGGGGCCGTCCGGCGTCCGGCCATGAGTCACATCCACTGCCACGCAGTAGTCCGGGTCAATGGCAAAGGTGCCAGCCTTAGCGCCTGCGCCGGAGACTTCCTCCCGGGTGCTGCCCATAATGTAGAGGTCCACGTCCAACTCCTTGTCCTTCAGCAGCTCGGCTGCCCGGAGCAGTGTCACAAAGCAGGCCCGGTCATCCATGGACTTGCCGCACATCTGCTCCTCTCCCAACGGGAAGCAGCTGCCACGGTAGACGATTGGCGTTCCTACAGGCACAGCCTTCGCAGCCTCGTCTTGGCTCATGCCCACATCAATAAAGAGCTTATCCAGAGGGAGAGCCTTATCGGAGTCTCCTTTTTTAAGCACATGAGGCGGCATACAGGCTACCACGCCAAAGATAGGCGGATTAGTGAGAATGGTCAGCTCCCGGTCAGGCAGCATCCGGGGATCTACGCCGCCAATACTGCGGAAACGGAGGAAGCCGTCCTCCACGCCAGTGACAATCAGACCAATTTCGTCCAAATGGGCGTCCAGCAGCAGACGGGGCGCATCTTTCCGGCCGCAACGGCGCACACCAATCACGTTGCCCATCCGATCGATGGACACTTCGTCCACAAAGGGCCGTAACAGCTCCGCAGCCACTTCGGCTGCAGGGCGCTCAAAACCGGAGGGAGCGCATTGGCTGCACAGCCGCTCCAGTGCATTTCGAATATCCAAGTGATTCACTTCCTCTTTCACAGGGGTTACAGCTCCCGCACAATCCGCTTGAAAGTGTTTCCCCGTTCCATAAAGTTTTTAAACCTGTCAAAGGAGGCACAGGCCGGGGACAAAAGAACCACGTCTCCTGGCTGAGCCATGCTGTGGGCAGCCAGAACCGCCTGTTCAAAGTCCTGATACATACGGATAGGCGGGTTACTGCCGTTGTAGCCTGGTGCGTTTTCCACTGCCGTACGGATTTTCTCCGCCGTATCGCCTGTCAGTATAAGTTCCTTTACATGTTCTACGATTTCTGGCCCCAGCACATCAAAGGGAATGTGCTTATCATATCCGCCTGCAATGAGGATGACTTTCCCCTCAAAGGAACGCAGGCCGGCAATGGTTCGGGTGGGGCTGGAGGCAATGGAATCATTGTAGTACCGGACACCGTCCACGGTCCGCACCAGCTCAATACGGTGTTCCACGCCGCCGAAGCTCCGGGCAAAGAGCCGGATGGTCTCATCGGATACCAGTCCGTTGACTGCGGCAATGGCGGCCATGTAGTTTTCCACATTGTGGCTGCCGGGCAGCAGAATATCAGACAGGGACAGAACCTTCCGGTGTCCATCCCGGTCAGAGCACCAGATAGCCTCGTCCTTCACGTAAACGCCCCGGTCTAAGATCTCCTGGCGGCTGAAGCACATCACATTGCCGGGAGCCTTCTCCGCAAAGCCGCGGGTGATCTCGTTGTCCCAGTTAAATACCGCCAGGTTATCCGGGCACTGGTGGATGAAGATATTCTCCTTGGCCGCCACATACTCCTCCATGGACTTATGTACGTCCAGATGGTTGGGAGCAACATTGGTGACAACGGCGATATCAGGGCTCATATCCATGGTCATCAGCTGAAAGGAGGACAGCTCCAGTACCACCATATCATCCGGGTCCATGTTGGGGGTCTCAGACAGCAGCGGTTTACCGATGTTTCCGCCCACATAGACGTTGTATCCAGCCTTTTTCAATAGCTCCGAGATAATAGTTGTGGTTGTGGTCTTTCCATCGCTTCCAGTGACGGCAATAATCTCACAGGGACAGACCTGAAAGAATACCTCCATCTCCGAGGTTATAACGCTCCCCCGCTCCCGGGCGGCCAGCAGAGGCGTCGCGTCGGGCCTGAGGCCAGGTGTCCGGAAGATGATATCCTGGTCCAGACCGTCCATGTAGTCAGGTCCAAGACGCACCTCCGCTCCCAGACTCTCCAGCTCTTCAATAAGACCGTCGAAGTCCTTGCGCTCCTTTTTGTCACAGGCCGTCACGGACAGTCCGGCCCGCAGCAACATTTTGATCAACGGCGTATTGGAAACGCCAATACCGATGACCGCAATGCGCTTTCCCCTCAGGGAATCTAAATATTCCTGTATTGTGGAATTCATAGGAATTCCCCCCTTCGGAAAAATCAGTCGTTAACTTTTATATTATATAACCCATATCGATAAATTTCAATCGTAACTATACGTTCCTGCGCAGTCCGTCCCAGTTTTATTTGACATTTCCCTCCTCATACGATACAATATAACCCGTTGCAAGTAAGCTGGACAGCCGCGGATCGAGGCCGAAAGGCCCGATGTGAGGAAAGTCCGGGCTCCACAGGGCAAGGATAACGGGTAACACCCGCCGGGGGCGACCCTAGGAAAAGGGCAACAGAGATATACCGCCACGCGCTGCGTGGTAAGGGTGGAAAGGCGGAGGTAAGAGCCCGCCCGACGACTGGGAACTGCTCGTCGCTGTAACCTCTATCCGGAGCAACGCCGTGGGAGAACATATGGCCGGCCCGGCCGTTCTCAGGAGGCGGCTTGATCGTACCGGCAACGGTACGGCTAGATAGATGGCTGTCTTAAAAGACAGAACCCGGCTTACAGGCTTGCTTGCCACTTTAGCATGAAAAGCTCCGATTCCATATGGAATCGGAGCTTTTTGCACGCTATTCCTGGGAACCGCCTTCATCTTTACCGGAATCATGGGCCGGTTTTCCATTGCCGTCAATCCCCTTAGCCTTGAGGCGGTTATTAGTCCACTCCCGCACCAGAGCATAGATAACCGCAAAGGTAGGCACGCCCAGCAGCATGCCGGGGAAACCAAACAGCCCACCGCCTACTACAATAGCCACCAGGACCCAGATGGCGTTGAGGCCAGTGCTGTCGCCCAGAATTTTAGGGCCCAGAATATTGCCGTCAAACTGCTGGAGGGCAATCACCAGCACACCAAATCGTACCGCAGCCCACGGATCCACAATCAGGAGAATCATCACACAGGGTACCGCCCCGACGATAGGGCCAAAAAAGGGGATGACATTCGTCACACCCACGACCACGGCTACCAGCATAGGGAACGGAATACGGAAAATCAGATTTAGAATAAAGCAGAGTACGCCAATAATAGCGCTGTCAATAAGCTTTCCGTTGATGAAGCCTACAAAAACTCCGTTTGCATGGCGACAGATACTGAGGAACTGATTTGCCTTAGATGTGGGCAGGAAGGCATAAATCATCTTTTTGAGCTGTGGAACCAGACGGCCCTTCCCCGCCAGCATATAAACGGAGGAGATCAGCGCCGTCACTGCAGAGATAACCACATTGCCCACTTTTACACCCAGACTCAGCAGTTCCGGCATCTTCTGCGACACCCACTCAGCAGCCCGCTTCAAAATATCCTGATAGAGGGTTACCAGATCCGTGATCCCCTCTCCCTTTAAATGATACTGGTCAATCAGGTCCTGTACGAAGATATTCAGATTGCTGATATAGGTGGACATATTGCTCACCAGAGCTACAACGCTCTCAACAACCTGTGGGAGAATCAGGTTGAGCAGAATTACCACCACAACCAGCGCCAAAAGATATACTGTCAGTACAGAGAGACCCCGTTTACGCTTCAGATTGCAATAGACCCGGCGCTCAAAAAAGTCCATGGGTGTATTGAGCAGATATGCAATGGCGAAGCCGGCGATAAAAGGCGAGAGCACACCCAAGAATTCATCTGCTTTCTTCTGTAGTGCTCCAAAATTATGCAATGCCATGTAAAAAAGTATTCCTATCAGCACTACCAGCAGATTTGATACTGCTCTGCCATCTAAAATATACCACTTTCTCTTCGGCACTCGTTCCTCCATACTTCACTTCCCCCTTCCGCTTGGCCTTATTGTATCATGCCCTGTGTAAGGACGCAATGAAAACCGGGCATCCCAATGATGGGATGCCCGGTTTTCATTAGCTCAGCAGAGCACGGTGATAGACCTTTTTGCCCTTCTTCAGGATAATACCCTCGCCAGACAGCTCATCGGCGGCAAACGTGCGGGTGATATCAGTCACCTTCACGCCATCGGCCTCCACGCCGCCCTGCTCCACCAGACGGCGGGCCTCCTTCTTGGAAGGAGCCAGGCCGCACTTAAGCATCAGGTCCAGCACAGTCACAGAACCGTCGGCCAAGTCATCAGCAGTCAGGGTAGTAGTGGGCATATTAGCCTTGTCTCCTCCCTGGGAGAAGAGGGCGCGGGCCGCATCCTGAGCCTTCATGGCCTCCTCCTCGCTGTGGACCAGCTTGGTCAGCTCATAGGCCAGAATCTCCTTGGCAGTATTGAGCTGGGCGCCTTCCCATTTGTCCATCTCGTCGATCTGCTCCAGCGGCAGGTCGGTGAGCATCCGCAGGCACTTGAGCACATCGGCATCGCCGATGTTCCGCCAGTACTGATAGAACTCGTAAGGAGTAGTCTTAGCCGGGTCCAGCCAGACGGCCCCCTTCTGGGTCTTACCCATCTTCTTGCCCTCAGAAGTCAGCAGCAGCGTGATAGTCATGGCATAGGCGTCCTTACCCAGTTTGCGGCGAATGAGCTCGGTGCCGCCCAGCATGTTGGACCACTGGTCGTCGCCGCCGCACTGGAGATTGCAGCCCACAGTCTGGAACATGTGGTAAAAGTCATAGGACTGCATGATCATGTAGTTGAACTCCAAGAAGCTGAGACCCTTCTCCATACGCTGCTTGTAGCACTCGGCCCGCAGCATGTTGTTGACGGAGAAGCAGGCGCCCACTTCCCGCAGCAGCTCCACGTAGTTGAGCTTCATCAGCCAGTCAGCGTTGTTGAGCATCAGGGCTTTCCCCTCGGAAAAGTCGATAAACTTGCTCATCTGCTTCCTGAAGCACTCACAGTTGTGCTGGATGGTCTCCACGGTCATCATAGAGCGCATATCAGAGCGGCCAGAGGGGTCGCCCACCATGCCAGTGCCACCGCCGATGAGGGCGATGGGCCGGTTGCCCGCCTTCTGAAGGCGGCGCATCAGCATCAGCGCCATAAAGTGGCCCACGTGGAGGGAATCAGCAGTAGGATCAAAGCCGATATAGAAGGTAGCCTTTCCGTTATTGATGAGCTCCTTGATTTCCTCTTCATCCGTAACCTGAGCCACCAGGCCGCGGGCCTTCAGTTCGTCATAAATAGTCATTGTCCGTTCTCCTTCTTCTGTTTCATCAATACAGTTGTTTTCCGCAGTGTGGACATCTGGCGTTATCCATCTCATGGAGCCGGTCGCAGCAGGGACTCAGGCATAGAAAACGCCCCCTGTCCATTGCGGACAGAGGGCGTAGTATTACGCGGTACCACCTCTGGTTCGCCGCCTCCTCACAGAGACGGCCTCATGGAGTGCCAACACACCCCGGCGCGGTAACGGGCGCACCCGACACAGCCCTAATAGCATTTTGCGTTCAGGCGGCTGCTCCAAGGTGTATTTCACCAGATCCGCCCTCCCCCTCGCACCAAAACAGGGGCTCTCTGAACGGCGGCAAACCGGATACTTATCCTCTTCATCGCGATGGCAATCTGAAATTATCTGAACTATACCACAGCGTTGCCAGCTTGTCAACCCCGCATGGACAATGCAGGCATAAATAAGTTTATCCACGCACATGGCTGCGGCTCTTATACCGGGCGGCGCCGTCCAATAGCTCCCCAGCACTGGCCAGAGATGCAGCGGTAATGGCCTCGCCGGAAGTCAGACGGGCCAATTCCGCCTTTCTGGCATCTCGGTCCAGTCGGGCAACTTCTGTAAAGGTCCTTCCCTTTCTCTCCACCTTCTGAACCGAGAAATGAACGTCTGCCATGGCGGCGATCTGAGGCAGATGAGTGACACACAGAACCTGCTTATGCCGGGCCACATCCGCCATCTTTTCAGCCACCTTCTGCGCCGCCCGGCCAGAGACGCCGGTGTCCACCTCATCAAAAATCAAGGTGGTTACATCATCATTTTCAGCCAGTACGTTTTTCAGTGCCAGCATGATACGGGCCAACTCACCGCCGGAGGCAATCTTCTGAATGGGCTTCAGTGCCTCGCCCACATTGGCGGACATAAGGAACTGCACCTCATCCATTCCAGTACTGTCCAGTCCCTCTTCACAGGCCTTGCCACCAAACTCCACTCTGAACTGAACCTTTGGCATATCCAGCTGTGCCAGTTCTCTCTGAATCCGAATCTGGAGAGCCTCAGCCGCCTTATGGCGCGCATCAGAAAGTAATTTTGCCTTACAGTTCGCTTCCTTCAGTACGGCGGCATATTTCTTCTCCAGACGGACAATCGTGTCGTCAGCATACTGGATTTCATCCAGCTCTTTTTTGCACCGATCCAGATAGGCCAGCATCTCCTCCTCAGAGCTGCCGTATTTCTTTTTCAGGCGGTAGATGATGTCCAACCTGCTCTCCAACTCGTCCAGCTCACCCGGTTCAAAGTCAAAGCTCTCCCGCAAGTCACGCAACGTCTCCGCCACATCGTCCGCCGTACAGCGCAGCTCAGACACCTGCTCCAAAATTCCGGCCGCCTCCGTGCTCATGCCCGCCGCCGGGCCCAGAGCATCCTCCGCAGCGGCCAGGAGGGATGCCGCGCCATCCCTGTCCTCATCGCCGGACAGAGCAAAACAGGCCCGCTCCACTGCCTCAATAAGCTTGCCGGCATTGCGCAGCAGAGTACGGCGCTCTGTCAGCGCAGCCTCCTCTCCTGCCTTGAGCTGAGCCCGCTCCAACTCGGAAATCTGATAATTGAGGCTGTCAATCCGCCTGGCACGCTCCGCCTCATCCATCCGCAGGGCCTCCATCTCCCGGCGAATCGATATCAGCGCGCCATAGGCAGTCTGATAGTCCGCAAGCGCTCCATTGGTTCCACCAAAGGAATCCAGATAGCTCAGATGACACCGCTCATCCAGCAGCTGCTGGCCGTCATGCTGTCCATGGATGTTGACCAACTGGCTGCCCAGGGCCTTCAGCTGGGAAACCGTAATCAGCCGACCTCCCAGACGGCAGGTGTTCTTCCCATCCGGGTGAATTTCCCGGCGGAGAATCAGATTGCCCTCCTCATCCGGCCCTTCTCCATTCTCCTCAAACCAGGGCAGCTTGGGAAGGTCGGTAAATACCGCCTCCACCAAGGCTGATTTGGCTCCAGTGCGGATGAGGTCACGGCTGGTGCGCTCGCCAATGACCGCGCCGATAGCATCGATTACAATGGATTTTCCCGCACCAGTCTCGCCGGTAAGGGCGTTGAAGCCGGCGTCAAACTGGATATCTGCCGATTCAATTACCGCAATATTTTCAATGTGCAGCAGAGAGAGCACAGCAATCACCGTCCATCTGGTGGAACTTACTTCAGCATCTTATGAATTTCATTGCAGAACTCAGCTGCGGATTCATTGGTACGCATGATCAGCAGGGCAGTATCATCCCCCGCCAGACTACCCACCAAATCCGGAATTTCCATGCCGTCCACCGCGGCACAGGCAGCTGAGGCCAGGCCAGGCATAGTCTTGACCACCACAATATTCTGCGCCACATCGAAGGATGTAACGCCTTCCTTGAAGATAGTGCGCAGGCGTCCGGCAAAGTTGAGGGAAGTTTTGCGCTCAGACACCACGTATTTATAGGTGCCGTATCCAGTCAGCTCTTTGATCAGATGGAGTTCCTTGATATCTCGGGAGATCGTGGCCTGGGTTGAAGTGACGCCCCGCAGGCGCAGCTGTTCCAAGAGCTGATCCTGAGTCTCCACATCTACCTCTTCAATGATACGGAGGATCTCCTCCTGTCGTTTACTTTTCATATTTTTCACCCGTTTCCAAGTTTTTGATGGAGAATTTCATAAAAACTGCGTCCAGTGAGACACACCAGTCTAGTCTTAGACTCAGATTTTCGTACTTCGACGATATCTCCTCCTGAGAGTTTGTGCGCCTTTCCTCCATCAACGGACAGATAGGCCATCTTTCTGGCTAGTCGCCCCATACGAATGGCCACTGTACGCTCACGACTGAGCACCATGGAACGGGAATGGAGTACATGGGCACAAATAGGTGTCACAATCAGGTTCTCCGCCGTAGGCTCTACAATCGGTCCGCCGGCTGACATAGAGTAGGCTGTGGAACCGGTAGGTGTGCAGACCACAACACCGTCGCCTGCAAAGTCAGAGATCAGCTTCCGATCCCCGTACACAGAGAAATCAATGATCCGGGCCACCGCGCCTTTGGTAATTACAGCGTCATTCAACGCAATATCCTCGTAGATTACCTTACCGTCGTGGAACACCTTTACATCCAACATCATTCGGGACTCAACACTGTATTTCCCGGATGCCAGTTTTGTCAGTTGCTGCAGTTCCCCCTGCTCCAGCTCAGCCATAAAGCCGACACTGCCAAGGTTAACCCCTAAAATCGGGACATTATGGGCATTTGCATCCTTTGCGGCGTGTAAAATCGTACCGTCGCCGCCAAAACATATCAGAACATCTGCCCCAGACAGTTCACGCTGCATCTCGGAAAAATGCAAATTTTTCGGCAGTTCGACCCGGCTGCTCTTTTCCGGTGTAAATGGCAGGCAAATGACAGTTTCAACCCCAGCCGCTTTTAAAATCCGCTCTGCAGCCTGGGCCGCACGCAGTCCTTTGTCCCGGTATGGATTGGGGCTCAGCACAACTTTCATAAACTCATTCCCTCTCTAATGCGTTATGAGAGGCCAATACCAGAGCCTCCAAATCTCCTCGCCAAGTATCTTCCGAGATACCGGCAGACAAAAAACCGAGGTATTCTATATTTCCTTCAGGTCCCCGAACGGGTGAATAGGTCATATCCTTTATAGCAAAGCCTGCATCTCGGGCGTTTATGAGAAACTGCTCCAGAACCTCCAGATGTACCTTTGGATCCCGGACCACCCCTTTCTTTCCCACCTTCTCTTTCCCTGCTTCAAACTGAGGCTTGACCAGGCATACTACATGCCCATCCGGCTTCAGCAGTCCTCGCACTGCAGGCAGAATCAGTCGCAGTGAAATAAAAGAGACGTCAATACTTGCAAAGTCCAGCTCATCCGGAATTTGTTCATGAGTGAGATACCGGGCATTGGTTCGTTCCATACAGATAACGCGCTCATCACTCCGCAAGCTCCATGCCAGCTGTCCATACCCCACGTCCACAGCATAGACCTTAGCTGCACCATTCTGCAGCATACAGTCCGTAAATCCCCCAGTTGAGGCTCCAATATCTCCGCAGATTGCACCAGTGAGCACAATGGGGAAGGTCTGCATGGCCTTCTCCAGCTTCAGCCCGCCCCGGCTGACATAGGACAAGGTCTTACCGCGCACCTCAATTTCGGCGCTTTCCTCAATCTGAGCCCCAGCTTTATCTACCTTCTGGCCGGCCACATAGACCTGCCCTGCCATAATCACAGCCTGCGCTTTTTGACGGCTTTCCATCAATCCACGCTCGCAGAGCAGGACATCCAATCGTTTCTTAGACATGTGTACAGACCTCCAGTGCCTTCTGGCAGAGACTTTCTCCATCCAATCCGCAGAGCTTCCTCAGTTCAGCTACTGACCCGTGGGACACAAAAGCACGCCCAAGGTTGCAAAGTGCCATTTTGGGCGCTGGTATGCCCGTCAGCGCCAATTCAGCGGCAACTCGGCGTCCCACACAGTTGGCATCCATCACATCCTCTGCTACGAGAAGCCTGCCCGTTTTAGAAACAGAGCGTTGAATTATTTGAATATCAATTGGTGTAATTATATTTAGCTTTATAACTTCAGCAGATATGCCGCGCTGCTCAAGCAGTTTGGCGCAACGGAGCACCTCATTTATCATGACCCCGTATCCAACCAAAGTAATGTCATTGCCCTTCTGCAGCAGGACGGCAGGCGCTGTCCCAGCGTCTGCCGTGTATGTGCCCTCTCCTCCGCGGGGATAACGCAGCGCCACAGGACCACACACTTCTTTTATAGCATAGGCCAGCATAGTTCTCAGTTCGGCAAAGCTGGCCGGACATAAAACCGTCATACCTGGAACTGTATCCAGAAAAGCCGTATCAAAAACACCGTGATGGGTCTCTCCATCCTCCCCCACCAGTCCGGCCCGATCCACTGCAAAAACCACATGGAGTCCTTGAATCGCAACGTCGTGGATCAGCATATCATAGCTGCGTTGAAGGAAGGTAGAATAAACTGCAAAAACCGGTACTAGGCCCTGCTTAGCCATTCCGGCTGACATAGCCGTAGCATGCCCTTCTGCGATGCCCACATCAAAATAGCGCGTTGGAAACCGCTTGGAAAACTCACCTAAACCTGTACCGTCCCGCATTGCTGCCGTAATAGCACAAATTCTTCGATCATCTTCAGCGAGCTCACAGAGCGCCTCGCCAAATGCGGAGGAGAAGTTGGGACTTCCTGCAGACAGGGGCTCACCTGTCTGCACGCAAAAGCGCCCTACACCATGAAAACGATCTGGATTCTGTTCAGCAGGTGCATACCCATTTCCCTTTACAGTCCTTATATGGAGCAGGACAGGGCCTTCAATATCCTTGGCATACCGGAGCAGGCTGGTCAATCTCTTTACATCATGGCCGTCTACTGGACCCAAATAAGTAAAACCCATGTCTTCAAAGAAAGAGCAAGGCAGCAATGTCTCCTTAACTGCTTTTTTTATTCTGTGAGTAATCCGATAGAGGGTCTTTCCCCCCGGCAGCGTACTGGTTATCTTCCGATATCCTTTTTTAAACCGCAAATACTGGGGTTTAAGGCGCTGTCGGGCCAAATGCTCTGCAATGCCGCCCACATTCTTCGTAATTGACATGCCATTGTCATTGAGGATAACAAGCATCCGCTCTCCGCTATTTCCGGCATCAGAGAGTCCCTCATATGCCAGACCGCCAGTGAGTGCACCATCGCCAATAAGCGCAATTACATAGTAATTCTCACCAAGGATCGTCCGCCCTCTTGCCATTCCAGTCGCTACGGATACGGAATTGGACGCATGTCCAGCGATAAAGGCATCGCAAATACTCTCTGCAGGCTTCGGAAAGCCAGCCAGTCCGCCAAACATACGTAGGTTGGCCATCTCATCTGCCCTACCCGTAAGAACTTTATGGGTATAGCACTGGTGTCCTACATCAAAGACCAATCTGTCCCGCGTAAAATCAAACACCCTGTGAAGGGCTACCGTAATCTCAACCGCACCCAAGTTGGAGGCCAGATGCCCTCCGGTCTTGGATACGGAGTCAATCAGTCCGGCACGAATACGGGTGCAAAGCGTCTCAGCTTCACAGTCCGTTATATGCTTGATATCCGGAATATCCGCTTGCTGAATCATAGGCACCTCTATATAAATAACTTATCGAATCAGAAAGGCCCCCACCAAGCCAATAGCAATGCCCAGCAGTGCACCCATGACCACCTGCATGGGCGTATGGCCCAGCAACTCTTTCAGCTCTTTTCCGAAGAGCTCTGGCTTCATCTCACTCCAGTGGTCCATCATGTAATTGAGGATTTTGGCCTGCTCTCCGGCGGCTTTCCGGACATTGGCGGCGTCGTACATCACCACAATGGCCACCACTGTCGCAATGGCAAACAGCGGCGAAGAAAAGCCATACAGCATACCTGTAGACGCGGCACAGGCACAGACAAAGGCAGAGTGAGAACTGGGCATACCGCCGCTGGCCCAAATTTGGCGCCAATCAAGCCGGCGTTTGATCAAAAGCTGAATTACTACCTTCAATACTTGGGCAGCAGCCCAGGAAACAGCAGCTAAAATCAGAATCAGATTGCCCAGATGGTAATTGGCGGCATTCAATTCCATATGTGGTCACTTCTCCCGTTTCACCAATTTATCTGCCAGCCAGCAGAGGAATCCGGTGTCCTCAAAGGTATTCCGCAGTGTCTCTTTGGCCGCTTCGGTCTTCTCGCACACCAGCTTCTCAGATTCTTCTATCCCCTTGAGGCTGACAAACGTCACCTTCTCATTGGCAGCATCCGACCCAACAGGCTTGCCCAGTTTAGCCTCATCTCCATTTACATCCAGCATATCATCCCGAATCTGAAAAGCCAGTCCCAGCAGTTGAGCATACTGCCGCACTGCCTTTCGCTCCTGCTCCCCGCCGCCGGCCACAATGCAGCCAATTTCAGCCGCCGCAGAAATAAGCGCTCCAGTTTTCAACCGTTGGAGCTCCTCCACTTCAGATAGAGCCAGAGAGTGTCCCTCTCCCGCCATATCTAGCGCCTGACCTCCAACCATCCCCCGCGCTCCGGCCGCACGGCCCAGGCAGGCGGCAGCTTCCAGCGCCCGTTTCGCACTGAGTGCTGTACCGTGCTCAGCGATGGTCTCAAAAGCAGCGGTTAGCAGAGCATCCCCAGCCAGGACTGCAGTGGCCTCACCGTAGACTTTATGGTTTGTCGGACGCCCACGGCGCAAATCGTCGTCATCCATGCAAGGCAGATCGTCGTGGATCAGGGAATAGGTGTGAACCATTTCCACTGCACATGCAAAAGGCAGCGCAGTATTCACGTCTCCCCCGCACATACGGCAGGTCTCCAGCGTCAGCACAGGCCGAAGGCGCTTTCCTCCCGCCAGCAGGCTATACAACATGGCGTCATAGAGATCGGCGCGGGACTCCCGCCCCGCGAAACAGTGCCGTAAATAATCTTCAACTAAAGCTCGGTCCGCACGGAGCACTTCTTCATACATCATCCTGGAAACTCCTTTGTCCTGCAAAACTTCAGCGCTCCTAACCTAAATCAGGTTGTCTTGCGCCAAAAAACACGCAGAGACACCACACACATCTCTGCCGGGAGAACCGCTAAATATTCTGGTCCATAGGCTGCTCCACCGGTGTTCCATCCGGAGCAGCCGTCAGCTTGATGACCTTCTGCTCCGCCTTGTCCAGCATAGTAGAGCACTTCTTCATCAGGCTTGTTCCTTCCTCAAAAAGCGCCAGAGCATCCTCCAGCGGTGCGTCTCCCTGCTCTAGCTTAGATACAATCTCCTCTAAACGGGCCATAGCCTGTTCAAAGGTCAGCTTTTTCTCTGCCATCTGTTAATCAATGCTCCTTTACAATACAGGGAATTTCTCCGTCTGACACCCGCAAATTCACAGTATCACCCGCTGTCACGTCATCTTTAGAACGCACTACGGTACCATCTTCCCGCCTTGGAATGGCATAGCCTCTTGCCAGTACCTTCAAAGGACTCATAGCGTCCAGGGCCGCCGCCAGCCGGGCAAAACGCTGACGCTCCCAATTCAGAGCGCCTGAGAGGCCATGGGCCAGCCGCGTACGCTGATAATCCAGCAGAACACGCCGGTCCTCAATGTAATTCATGGGATTTTGTAAAGCCCGGCTGCCTGACAGATGTTCCAGCCTGGAAGACAGCTCTTCCAGGCGGCGGGACATAGCTTGATTCATTCGAGCCGACAGGTGCGCCAATTGTCCCATCACATCATTCTGATCCGGAACTGCCAGCTCCGCCGCATTGGAAGGTGTGGCCGCGCGCAGGTCTGCCACAAAATCCGCAATGGTCACGTCCGGCTCATGCCCCACAGCAGAGATCACCGGAATCTGGGAGGCATAGATGGCCCGGGCTACAATCTCCTCATTAAACGCCCACAGATCCTCCATGGAACCGCCGCCCCGGCCGGTAATAATGAGGTCGGCCAAACCTAGTCGGTTGACCCAGCCCAGCGCCGCGGCAATCTCGCCAGGGGCCTCCGCTCCCTGGACCCGTACTGGTACCACGGCTACCTGGGCCATGGGCCATCGTGCTTTCAGAATCCGCAGCATATCCCGCACCGCTGCACCGGCGGCCGAGGTCACCAGAGCAATGCGCCGGGGATAGTGAGGAATTGTTTTTTTATGAGCTGGGTCAAACAAGCCCTCGGCGTACAGCCTGGCCTTGAGCTGTTCAAAGGCCACATAGAGGTCACCCACGCCATCAGGCGTCAGAGCGCTGACGTAGAGCTGGTACTGCCCATCCCGGGGGAACACCGTCACCCGGCCGAAGGCAACTACCTTCATGCCGTTCTCCGGCCGGAACCGGAGAGCAGACGCCTCCCTGCGGAACATGACGCAGCGAATAGCCCCTCCTTCGTCCTTCAGAGAGAAATAGTGATGTCCGGATGGATACATCTTATAGTTGGAGATCTCACCCCGGATATAGATGCCGGAGAGCATGTCATTCCCATCCAGCAGATCCTTGATATACTGATTGACCTGGGCGACGGTATAGACCGTATCATTTCTCACGGGTGTCCTCCCTCCGCCTGTACGCTCCGCCAAGTCAGAATAGCCACACCCATGGCGTTATCCGTAGAATACCTGGGCTCAGCAAAGACCGCTCCCTTCAGCTTCTCACGCAGAAGCGTATTGGAAGCCACACCGCCGGAGCAGAGCACACGCAGTCCAGGCCGCTCCTCCAGAGCTGCTACTGTGGCCCTGACAACTGCGTCAGCAATGGTATTTAGCGTAAAACGGGCAATGTCGGCAGGGGCTTCCCCCCGCTCCGCCATGGCCTTCACCTGGTTTTCCACGCCGGAGAGGGAGAAGGCGCAGCCGTTAAGCTTCACCTTAAAGCGTTTCTCGCTCTGGGACTCCCGGGCCAGGACATCCAGGGCCTTTCCACTGGGGAAATCCAGGCCCAGCAGCTTCCCGGTCCGGTCGATGAGCTGCCCGGCAGAGATGTCGCTGGTACCGCCGATGGCCTGCGCGTGAACATTGACCCCTTCCGGCTCTACATACAGCAGCTCCGTAGTGCCGCCGGAGAGGTGCCACGCCAGAATGGGCTCATCCAGCAGATCCAACTGACCGGCAGACCAGGCCGCGGCAGCAATATGGCCCTGCTGGTGTGACACCGGGAAAAAAGGCACATTCAAAGCAGCAGCCAGAGCGCGCCCCTGCCCCTCTCCCGCCAAGAAGCAGGGCATGTAGGAACCGTCCACTGCCCGGGGGCGGGTGCTGGCACCCACAGCAGCCAGTTCATGGAGCAAATGTTTCTCGTGAAGCTGCTCAAAGAGTTCAGGCAGCCGTTTTACATGCTGGAACAAGGCGTCGCTCTGGCGCAGCCCAAGGGTGCCAGAGGGCACGTCCAGCAGACGTCCGATGTTCTCCCCTGAGGTTCCATCAAATACAGCCACAGAAGTGGTGTAGTTGCTGGTATCAAGGCCCAGACAGCGCAGTTCGGTCATACTTTGGGAGCCGCCTCGCTCTCTCCTTCAGTGGGCTCGGCGTCAAAAATATCCTCCGCCTGGAAGGCAGACGCCCGCTCGGGAATGGACTCCTGGCGGACAAAGGAGCCCAGGATGCCGTTAATGAAGGAGACTACCTCGGGAGTCTCATACCCCTTCGCAATCTCCAACGCCTCATTGATGGCCGCGGCATTGGGCACATCCTGCATGTAGAGAATCTCATACATGGCTACCCGCATTACAGCCACTGCCAGCCGGGGGATTCGGGAGAAGGTCCAGCCGATGGCGTAGCGGGAGATATAATCGTCCAGCTCG
This sequence comes from uncultured Pseudoflavonifractor sp., assembly GCF_944387805.1. GTDB lineage: Bacteria > Bacillota > Clostridia > Oscillospirales > Oscillospiraceae > Pseudoflavonifractor. The sequence goes on from NZ_CALXGI010000002.1 coordinate 76,340, forward strand.
GGGCAGTGGAGGTAAACCCCACGTACAAGCTCGCTTATGTACTCTCGCTGCTTGGCGTTGGGATATTCGGCGTAAAGAGGCTCCTCCTCCCCGATGAGTGCAAAAGTCGCGCGCGTCAGGGCCGTACTCAGAAGCTCATCAGCGGTCTGGTCGGTAAAGCTAAGCTCAAAGGTGAGGTGCACGGCAATTTCTCTGGCGTTGGTCCTGGTCATGTCTCTTCCTCCGTCGCGGGCCGGTCTGCCGGCCCTGCTATTTCTCTCATAAATGGATAGTCCAATGAATATAACCCTATTATATACAATGTCCGGCCAAAGATAAACCCCCAGTTTTGCACCTGTACGCAAAAAAGCATTGAGCGCGGGGGCCGCGCCCAATGCTCTTTTATAGCAGGTATTACTGGGGCCGCTTGGCGTCCCGGTCAAAGGTAATGCCGGTGACATTCACATTGACACATGCAGGAGTCAGACCGCTGGTATTCTCAAGGCTGGAGAACACAGCGTCCTGTACCTTGGAAGCCACCTCGGGGATAGTATAGCCGTACTTCACCAAGATGCCCACATCAACAGTCAGGCTGCCGTCCTCATTGCTGGAGACACGGACGCCCTTCGCCAGGTTCTTCTTACCGCCCAGCATCTCCACCAAATCGTTGCCCAGATTGGCCGCCAGGCTGCCGACACCTTCTACCTCTAGCGCGGCGGCGGCGGCAATAACCGCCATAACATCCTCAGATATATGGATGTTTCCCATCTCATCGGGGCGGGAAACATACTCTTTGCCTTCGCCCATAAAGGTCACACTCCTTATGTCGTACAGTATAGGGTCCGATATCTTTAAGCATTGTACCACAAACTGCAGAAAATAACAAACATATTTTTACCCGTTGTCCGAAAACCTTTCCCAACGCGTACAGCCGGACGGACAGCCCGTGTTTTTTCCTCCGCGGGCTGTCCGTCCGGTATTCAGGCGCTATTCCTCTGTGGCCTCAATAATTTTGATTTGACTTGCCTCCATGCCAGTCTCATTCGTGACAATCTCGGTAATCTTGGCTACGTCGGCATCGGTAAGACCCAGGCCGTTATTGGATACTACAACAGATACGCTGTTGTCTCCGATAAAGGCCACGCAGTCGGCATAGCCCTTGGCTGTGACCAGATTTTCAATCTGAGCCTCACTAATTGTAACGCTGGCCATGGTCTGGATGGAGGCGTTGGCCTCATCTTTCATCGCCTGATCTGCGTTCTCGTCTCCAGCCGCCTCCTGGAGCAGAGAAAGGGCGCTGTCCCTGGCCTGCTGCCGATTGAGCCGAGCGGAGTCAAAATAACTGCTGTTTCCCGTCTTCGACGTGTTATCCTGCGCCTGCGGTTCGGCTGCTTCTCCGCTTCCTCCAGTACTGGGCGAGGGCGAAGGCGAGGCGGAGACCGTGCTTCCAGTCAGGAGGGGATCTCCAGTCTGGTTATCCACCAGCGCTGCCTCCCCCAGGGTCTTTCCTGCATCCGCGTCATTATCCTTGTGGTAGGACCAGTTGAGGTAGACTGCTACGCACACAAAGAGGACAATGGCCGCCACCACCGCGTTTCGTTTCCAGAGCTTCATCTTGAACCAATCCTTTCACCGTTTATCGTTATTTTGATTTGCATATGGATATTTTATCAGCGCCCAGGCCGGTGAGAGCGGATACCGCGTCCATCAGTTTGAGACAGACCGCCGGATCGCCGCCACCCGGACATACCACCAGTGCCCCCTGGTATTGTGGGTAGATCTGTTGAACTACTACCGCATTCTCTGTACCCGAGCCGGTGGACACTACCACCGTGCTGGTAGCGCTCTCCTCTGCGGATCGGCTGGAGTCTTGAGCCAGGATTTGACGAGCGCCGCTTTTTACTGTAAGAACTACTGTCACCTCCCCCGCTCCGTCCACCCTGGAGAGCGCCTGCTCCAACCTACGCTCCATCTCCTCCACCTGAAATACTGTTTCGCCTCTCTCTGTCCGTGTCTCCGCATCTCCGGCCGCCGGATTGTCCTCACTTCTAAAAGGCAGAAGCAGCAATATGATGCCGGCCGCAATGACCACAAGCACATACTTGTATTTTTGAAAGAGTGCCGCTGCCCTCTGCGTCAGCCGTTCCCAATGAAACGTCCCTTTCATTTCACATCCTCCACATAGTGTTGCCGCTCAGCAGGGATGGCCAGATCTGCCGCGATTACTCTGGTAAGAGCTGCCCGTTCTCCCTGAGTCAGCTCGCCTGCAATCTCGACCCCGTCAGGCACCGGATAGTCCCCCGACTCTGTCCAGGCGGTCACCCGAACCCGGCAGATAACGCCAAGCTCCTCCGCCTTGTCCAAAATATATGCGCTGGTCTCTTCAGCTATGATATCTTTCATCAATCTGCCATTCTCCTCCTCCAGTGTATCCACCGCCCCCATCGCCTCAAGCCGGTACTCTGTCAGAATTCCTGCAAAGGTCCGGCTGTCGATACGGAGCACCGGCTGGATCATGGCCAGCACCAGCACAAGAGAGCCGGTAAGGCGTCCGATCTTCCGCACAGTTCCATTGGGAGACAGACTGTCTGCCAGGGCCACAATGACGGCGCCGCAGGTAATACCTACCAGCCAGTCCCGGATTAGTTCTATCATACTGTCACCACCGAAATTGCCGAAATAATGGATACCAACATCAAAAGGACACAGGCGCCCGTCATACCCAGCACCAGCCCAAACGCTCCGCCGATACTGTCAATTAGCCCGGTAACCCGACCGGCCGACACGGTGCCTGTCAGCGCAGCCGTCAGCTTGTAGGCCAGATAGTGGATGCCCAGCTGGAGAAAAGGCACAAGACAGATACCCAGCACGGTGAGCATGCCGAACACCCCCACTGTATTCCGCAGCACGGAAGCCCCCACCAGAACAGTCTCTGCTGCGTCAGAAAGTATACCACCCACCACGGGAACCACACTGGACACCGCAAACTTGGCCGCCTTTACCGTGGCGGCGTCGGCCGTGCCGGCAATGACGCCGGAGACAGTCAAATACCCCACAAAGATGATAAGTACCGAAGTGAGCACAGTGGTCACCACCCACTTCAGCACGCCGCCGATGCGCTTAAGTCCATCGTTTCCCAGAGCCGCATAGGCGGCAGAGGCAGCAATGTAAGCGTAAACCAGCGGGATGAGGAGCTGGGTGATAAGCGTCATGAGCACATCAGAGAAGAGCACAGTAGCCAACTGACGGGCGGCGGCGCCGCTGGGCGCTCCGCTGGCAGCAGCCGCAGCGGTGATGGCAGGAAGAAGTACCTTGGAGAACATGTTCATTTTGTCCAATGCCTCCCGCCCCAGGCCTACAAGGGTATTCACATCCGCTGCCGCCACCGCGGTAACAGCCAGGGCCCCAGTCACCGATACCACATCAATCCCGCCGCTCTGCTGTCCCGCTGCCTTCATCCCATCGGCCAGAGCGCAGAGCAGCACCACCGCGAGCAGCACCACACCGCTGCGCACCGCCTTACGCACCACGCCAAATACCTCATCACTTCCAGTGTCCAGAATTGACTGGAGCCCCTCCTCCAAACCAGTGTCCGGCGTGATGGCCTGTCCACCGCCATATTCCTCCGCAGCCTGCTCCAGACCGTGGAGATCCAGCACCTCCGATTGGGCTGTCAGCACCTCATCCTCTATATCCGCCGCCCGTGCTCCGCCAGAGAACAGTATCAACAGCAGAAGCACGACGGCCCATATCCTGTATGCTCTCATTGGCGCCCCCTTACAACAATCCGGTAATGGCGGACAGTACCGCTCTCACCAGCGGGAGGGCCAGGTACAGTGCCACTGCTGAACCGGCAATCTCGACAAAGGAGGCAATACCTCCCTCTCCGGCATCCCTGCAGATCTCCACTGTCACTCTGGTGATAATGGCTACCCCTACTGTCTTGACCACTGGAGCCAGGACGGCAGGCTCCAGCCCTGCCAGCTGGGCCAGCTCGTCCAGCAGCGCCCGCAGGCTCTCCAGCGCCTCCAGCGCGGCGGTAAGGATGACTGCGCCAGCGGCTAGTGCCAGCACCAGGGCCAGTTCCTTAACCTGCTTTTTTACCACCGCTGCGCACAGAGCCGCCGCGATGGCCACGGCAGCAATTTTCAGGATATCTGTCATAGGCCAAACAGGTTCTTTACCAGATTGAACAGATCGCTGATCTCCTGTACCACTATCATCAGCACCACCACCAGTCCGGTCAGCGTAGTCATTGTGGCCTGTTCATCCCGCCCCGAGCGAGTGAGCACCTGGTTGAGTACTGAGACCAGAATGCCGATGGCGGCAATCTTAAAAATCAGATCTACGTCCATTGTGGTTTAACTTCCCCTTTCCTCCGCCCTGCGGCAGAGTATTGCGCCTCACAGGAACACAATGACCAGAAATATACCGGCGGCCAGGCCCAGCGCGCCGTATACCTTTCCCATTCTGTCCCGTTCCACTGTCGCCGCCTCCAGACATCGCTCCAGCTGCGTCCGGGCCAGGGCCAGGGCCTGAGTCTGCCCTTCTCCGTCGTACCGGCCCAAAATGCCGCCCAGCGTCTCCAGAATCTGATGTTCCTCCTCACCCAGGTCCAGATCGGACGCCGCCAATGCATTCCTCCACAGGTCTTCCAGCCGCTCCTCCCCCAGATGGGACATGCTGTCCCGGCAGCAGGCAAAAAACTTCCCCACCGGCGGGGCAATGTGGCCGGCAAGAAGTGTGAACAGCTCCGGAAGGGAGGTCAGACGGAAGGAGAGTTCCCGCTCCATCCGCTCCAAAGCCTCGGTCAGCAGGCGGAGGGTACGCACTCTCCGGTTCAGCCTGGCCGCTGCGCCAAACCCCATCATTCCCGCGCCGCCGGTGAGCAGCACTGCGCCCAAAAGCCTCAGCACACTGCTCCCCCCTCCAGCCGCTTCACCTGATAGGTACGCTCCTTCCCTCCGCCCTGGATAAGAACAGCCCGACGGAATATCCCTGCCTCCAGCAGATGGCGGTAAAGCGGTCGGGCACACAGATCCCCTCCGGAGGAGGCGTGAGCCGTAGCCAGCAGGGTGACGCCGCAATTGGCCGCAGCCTCCAGCGCCGCACAGTCCGCCGGAGCGGTAATCTCATCCGCCGCCAGAACCTGTGGATTCATCCCACGCAGAAGCATCAGCAGTGCTGTGCCCTTGGGGCATCCGTCCAGCACATCAGTGCGGCGGCCTACGTTCAATTGGGGGATACCGTCGTACATAGCGGCCAGCTCACCCCGCTCGTCGGCTATGCCCACCCGCATAGGCGTAACTCCGTCCCCGTCGGAGACCGCCCGGATTATGTCCCGGAGCAGAGTGGTCTTGCCCCCGCCGGGCGGAGAGAGGATCAGGGTACTCTGGAGCACACCGTTCACTGTAAGCCCGTCCAAAATTCTGGCAGCTATGCCCGGCAGCGAACGAGCCACACGAATCGAGAGCGAAGACAGACGCCTCAGGTTGCACACCTCGCCGTCCCGCACCACGCCGCTGCCGCAAATTCCAATGCGGTGCCCACCCTTAACAGTGACAAATCCGTTGCGCACTTGCTCCAGCACTGTATGGGCAGAGGCCTGGGTGGCAATCTCCAGCACCTGAGCTAAATCCCGCTCTGTCAGGGGCTGCTGTTCGCAGCCCGGAATCACCTGCTCCCCCTCTGGTCCAGACACTGTAATGGGATAGCCGTTCCTCAGGCGCAGCTCCTCCACCTGTCTCTGCTGTTCCCTGCTCAGCCGTTCCGCAGCCTGACGCAGCCGTGACGGCAGCAGAGCCGCCGCTTGGCGGAACCGAACATCCGCTCCCTCCGTCATACCTCTGTTCATAGGAACCCTCCTCTTTTGCGGCTTGTATCACTGGAACAATCCTATGAGCGGATATGTCAGAATATGAATCCTTGTCCCACACAAAAATAGCCCGCCAGATGCTCCGGCAGGCTGTCGGCGAGATAGACAAAAAGCGTGCTCCGCGCATTTCGCGCAGAGCACGCTTTTCAGATGCTGTCAGGCAGGTTAGTCCTGCTCCCAGTTATGGTACACATTCTGGACGTCATCGTTCTCCTCCAGGAAGTCGATGAGCTTCTCCATGTTCTTGATGTCGTCCTCGTTTTCCAGCTTGACGTAATTCTGCGGGACCATCTCCACCTCGGCAGAGGCGAATACATATCCCTTCTCCTCCAGCTTGGCCAGCACATCGCCAAATGCGTCGGGAGAGGTGGTGATCTCAAAACAGTCCTCGTCAGCAGTCATGTCGTCGGCGCCGGCATCCAAAGCATCCATCATCACAGTGTCCTCGTCCAGGTCCTCCCGCTCGATGACGATCACACCCTTCTGATCAAAAGACCAGGACACGCAGCCGGTGGCGCCCAGATTTCCGCCGTACTTATCAAAAATATGGCGGACAAAGGGGGCAGTGCGGTTGCGGTTGTCGGTGAGGGCCTCCACAATGACGGCCACACCGCAGGGGCCATAGCCCTCATAGACCACGTTTTCGTAGCTGTCAGTGTTGCCGGACCCCAGCGCCTTATCGATGGTACGCTTAATATTGTCGTTGGGCATGTTGGCGGCCTTTGCCTTCGCGATAACGGTAGCCAGGCGGGAGTTGTTGGCAGGATCTCCGCTGCCGCCGGTCTTGACCGCCACGATCATTTCACGGGCGATCTTGGTAAAAATCTGAGAACGCTTGGCGTCAGCAGCGCCCTTGGTTTTCTGTATATTGTGCCATTTGGAATGTCCAGACATCGGAATACTTCCTCTCTTGAAAATTCGCGTATGACAGTATATCACAAAAAAGTGCGCTTTTCAACCCCTTGTGGGCCGTCAGCAGTAGGAAAACACCTCATGATGACGGCAGGACAGGTATACCCGCAGATCAGGGAAGCCCTTCTGAAGCCACTCCGCCAACACAGGACACACCACGTTCTCCGTGGGATAATGTCCGGCATCAATCAGGTTCAGCCCCAGCGCTTCCGCGTCCTGGAACTCATGGTACTTGACATCAGAAGTAACAAAGGTATCACATCCGCAGGCCACGGCAGCAGAAATCATGTCCCCGCAGGCACCTCCACCCACAGCCACTTTATGAACCGGACGCCCTCCATCCACAAAGCGGACGCCGTTGGCGCTCAACCGTTTCTTCACCTGGACAGCGAAGCTCTCTGCGCTGGGCCCTCCGGAGATCATGCCGGTACGGCCCAAGCCATCCTCGCTGAAAGGCCCGATCTGCTCCAGCCCCAGGGCCTGGGCCAGCGCGTCATTAACGCCGCCAGGGGCAAGGTCCAGATTGGTGTGGGCGCAGATGGCGGCAATATTGTGCTCCAGGAGGGACAGCAGCTTTCGGCCGACAGGGTCCTGGTCGGTGACATGCTTAACGGGGAAAAAGATAACCGGATGGTGGGACACAATCAGCTCTGCGCCCATCTGGGCAGCCTCTTCCGCCACCGCTTCAGTGATGTCCAGCGCCACCAGGATTGTGCGCACCTTCTTATCTCCGCGTCCCACCAGAAAACCGGCGTTGTCAAAGCTCATTTGGGTGCTGAACGGCGCTTTTGCGTCCAGAAAACGGTAGATATCCATTACTGTTGCCATGCGTTCCACTCCTCTCTCATCTGCCGCAGGCCTGCGGCCACTTCTTCCAGTTCCTTTGCCCGTGCAGCATCCCCAGGCTTGCTGGACCGGGCCACGCCGGCAGTTGCAGCTTCCGCCCGGTGGATCAGCTTCTCCAGGTATTGCCCTCTCAGCGGCGCCTCCATGCCCGGATGCTGACGCCCGGCCCACGCCTCAGCGGGGGTATATGGTTCCTCCTCCCCCATCATAGCCAGGATTGTGACATAGACCGTCCGGCCCTCCTTGGTCAGGACTTCCTGCTGAATGCGGAAGCCATGATTCCATAGCCAGGCCCGGAGCTGCTCCTGAGCCGTCATGGGCTGAAGAATCAGGCGGCGCCCCTCCTGCCCTGTCCATGGGGCTGCCGCCAGAATCTCCGCAATGGTCTCCCCGCCCATTCCGGCAATGGAGATGGTGTCCGCCTCATCAGGCGAAATACCAGTCAAGCCATTGCAAAGCCGGAAGGACAGCTTCTCCTCCACATTGTAGTGGGCCGCTGTCTGCCGGGCCCGGTTCAGCGGCCCCTCCCGCAGATCGGACACCACTGCCCGCTCAATCTTTCCCTGCAACACCAGCCAGACCGGCAGATAGGCGTGGTCTGTACCCACATCAGCAAAACGTGCCCCCTCCTGTACCAGATCAGCCACCGACTGAAGCCGTGGCGAAAGCTCATAAACGCGCAATCTGTTCACCTCTCTGTTTAAAAAAAGAGAGCGGCCAGAGCCGCTCTCTTTTGCGGTATTGATTACTGGGCAGCGCCGGCAGTCATCTTGTTCAGCTCAGCCAGCAGCGCGTCCACGTCCACGCCGTGAACCATGCAGGCCTGCTCCACGGTCTCTCCGCGGGAGGAGGGGCAGCCCAGGCAGTGCATGCCGATGGAGAGGAACAGGGGTGCGGTCTCGGGGGCGATGTCCAGGATGTCGCCGATAATGGTATCCTTCGTAATCTGAACCATAGGTGGTTACCTCCATAAATCTCTAGGATATGGGTAGTATATCCTAATTCTCCCCATAATGCAAGATGGAGATTCTGTTTTTTCTCCCATCTTCAATTTTTCCTCATGACTGAGCAACGAAAAACGCCCGGTGCAAATGCACCGGGCGTTTTTATCGTGCAAATTACTGCTGCTGCTCACGCATACGAGCAAAGCACTCGCTGCAGTAGACAGGCCGATCGGACTTGGGCTCAAAGGGAACCCGAGCCTCGCCGCCGCAGGCAGCGCAGGTGGCAGTGAAGTACTCACGGGGGCCACGGGCGGCATTCTTGCGGGCGTCACGGCAGGGCTTGCAGCGCTGGGGCTCGTTCTGGAAGCCGCGCTCGGCGTAGAACTCCTGCTCACCGGCAGTGAACACGAACTCCTTGCCACATTCCTTGCATACGAGTGTCTTGTCTTCAAACATGATGATACCCTCTCTTTGACTCTTTGCCCAGGTCAGGATAAACCTACTTTGCTGGGACATGTAATATTTGCGTTCAGCTTGCGCTGATATCGCCAGACTGGAAATGCTTCGCCACCTTGCGCCTGATGCGCTGGACAGCGTTGTCCACCGATTTCGGGGACCGTTTTACCTCGGCTGCAATCTCATCATAGGACAGTCCGTTTAGATACAGTCCGAGGACTTTCGCTTCGAAACCGGACAGCTGGCCCTTCAGCACACCCAGGCGCTCCCGGAGCTCTTCCCTGCCGATCATGATGGTCTCAGGGTTCTCCAGGCGTTCCTGGTCTGTACCATAAGCATAGTGGTCGGTCTTTCCATCAAAGAAAGGGGTTTCGAATGAGATATAGTTGTTCAGCGGCGTATGTTTATCGCGTGATGCCGCCTTCACCGCAGACAGGAGACGGTTCCTTATGCATGTCTCCGCATAAGTATGAAACGAAGCGCCTTTGGATGGATCGTAAACGCGAATAGCAGCCAACAGGCCCACCATTCCCTCCTGAATCAGGTCTTCGCTGTCTCCTCCTGCCAGGAAAAGCGGCCGGGAGCACATACGTACCAGGCGGTTATACCGGATGACCAGCGTCTCTTCCGCCAGGCGATCTCCTGATGCAGCCTGCATACAAAGCGCCTCATCTGACAGCTTTTGGTAGTCCTGATCCTGTGGCTTCATTCCAAATCTCCTTACCTATTAAAGCAGAAGAACCGGTATTTGTCAATAGTTTTATGCAAAATATTTTAAAGACCCCAAAAATATCAGATAGTTTTAATCAGATCTGCCAATTCATGCGCACAGGACTTGGCGGTCTCCTCGTCCCTTGCCTCCACCATGACCCGAATCAGCGCCTCAGTGCCGGAGGGGCGCACCAAAATGCGGCCATCTCCCGCCAGACGAGCCTCCTGCTGAGCGATAGCAGCCTTCAGTTCTGCATTGGCCATAATCTCCGCCTTCTTGTCTTTGTCGGCCACAGCCACATTCACCAGCAGCTGGGGATATCGCTTGCAGCCGGACACAAGTTCAGAGGCTTTCTTTCCAGAGGCGTGCAGCAGAGCAAGGAGCTGAAGGGCAGTCAACTGTCCGTCACCTGTGGTGGCATAGCGGCGGAAAATCATGTGTCCGGACTGCTCACCGCCCAGCACATAGCCGCACTCCTCCATCTTCTCCAGCACGTTGCGGTCTCCCACGTCGGTGCAAAGCAGCTGCATCCCGTGTTCACGGCAGAACGCATGCAGGCCCAAATTGCTCATGACAGTGGCAACCACGGCGTTGCCGGGCAGTTCTCCCCGGCTCATCAGATCCTGGCCGCAGACAGCCATGATCTGGTCGCCGTCAATCTCATTGCCAAGCTCGTCGCAGGCCAGGCAGCGGTCGGCGTCGCCGTCAAAGGCAATGCCCAGGTCGTAGCCCCCGGCCTTGACCATGGTGCACAGCTTATCCAGGTGGGTGGAACCGCAGCCGCTGTTGATGTTCACGCCGTCAGGGTCGGCGTTGATGACATCGGTGTGCAGATCAGGGAAACGGTCAAACAGACGGGCAGCGGTGGCGGAGGAGGCGCCGTTGGCGCAGTCTACCAGAATACGCATCCCACCCAGGTCGCTGGTCACAGTGGAGGCCAGGTGGTCAATATAGTCCTCCCGCTCTTTCTGGTCGGCATAGATGACCCGGCCGATGTCGCCGTGGGTCTTCAGAGGCACTTCCCTGCCGGACAGAATGATGTCCTCAATCTCGCCTTCCAGGGCGTCGGAGAGCTTGAAGCCCTGGCCATTGAAGATCTTAATGCCATTGTGTTCAAAGGGATTGTGGGAGGCGGAGATGACGATGCCTGCATCAGCGTTGTTGTCCACCGTGATCCAAGCCACAGCCGGGGTGGGAATGACGCCCAAATGGAGCACATCCGCGCCAGCAGAGCACAGTCCGGCGATCAGTGCGCCCTCCAGCAGGTCAGAGGAGATGCGGGTGTCCTTGCCGATGGCCACCAGCGGCTTGTGGTTTCCCTCTTTCGTGAGTACCTGTGCGGCGGCCAGGCCCACTTTATAGGCCAGGTCGGCATCCAGTCCGGCGTTGACCACGCCGCGGATTCCATCAGTACCGAACAATTTTCCCATATTCAGAAACAACCCTTTCTGTAATGCTTATTTTTCAGGGACATGGCCCCGGTATTGCTTTTGTCAGAACGACAGCTGGTCCAGTCCGTCACCTCTGGGCACAGGCAGCCCCAGATGCTCATAGGCCCGGCGGGTAACGCAGCGCCCTCTGGGCGTGCGGGTGAGGAACCCCATCTGCATCAGGTAGGGCTCATACACATCCTCCAGCGTGACCGCTTCCTCGTTGATAGTGGCTGCCAAAGTCTCCAGTCCCACAGGGCCGCCGCCGTAGTGCTCAATGATGCTGGTAAGCATCCGGCGGTCCACAGCGTCCAAGCCCAGATAATCCACCTCCAGAGCGCTGAGAGCCTGATCGGCCACGTCCCGGGTGATGACGCCGCCCGCTCGTACCTGGGCAAAGTCCCTCACCCGGCGTAGCATCCGGTTGGCGATACGGGGCGTTCCCCGGCTCCGCCGTGCAATCTCCATGGCGCCGTCCGCCTCAATGGGCACCCCCAGAATGCCCGCTGAGCGGGTAACAATCAGAGCCAGCTCTTCGGGCGTATACAGTTCCAGCCGCAGCGTAACGCCAAAACGGTCCCGCAGAGGAGCAGACAGCTGCCCTGCTCTGGTGGTAGCGCCAATCAAGGTAAATCTCGGCAGGTCCAGCCGGATGGAGTTTGCGGAGGGACCCTTGCCAATAATGATGTCGATGGCAAAGTCCTCCATGGCGGGATAGAGGATCTCCTCCACCGATCGATTGAGACGGTGGATCTCATCTACAAAGAGAATGTCATTCTCCTGCAAATTGGTCAGCAGTGCCGCCAGATCTCCCGGTTTCTCAATGGCGGGACCGGAGGTGATTCGGATGTTGACCCCCATCTCGTTGGCGATAATGCCGGACAGCGTGGTCTTGCCCAGGCCCGGAGGGCCGTGGAGCAGCACATGGTCCAAAGGCTCCCCCCGCATCTTGGCCGCCTGGATAAAGATCTCCAGGTTGCTCTTGGCTTTCTTCTGACCAATGTACTCCGCAAGCGTCTTTGGCCGGAGAGACCCCTCATTCTCATCATCCCGGGTCAGGGATGTGGTCACCAGGGGCTCTTCTGTCTCAAAGCCGCTCTCCGAAAAATCGATGCTCAAATGCTCACTTCCTCTTCCAGGCGGACCCTGGGCCCGCTTGTGTTCACGGTCACTTTACCATCTTCTTCAGCGCCTGTTTGATAATCTCCTCCAGGGCAAGCGCCTCCATGTCGATATTCTTCAGAGCAGCCGCAGCCTCAGCCTGACTGTACCCAAGCACAGCCAGAGCCGCAGCCGCCTCGCTGGCCTTGTTCTGAGGGATGACCGTGACGCCGGTGCCGCCGTAGCTCTCACCGCCGGAAGTGGAGAGCTGTCCCTTGGCCAGCTTATCCTTCAGCTCCAGAATAATGCGCTGGGCGATTTTCTTGCCAATACCGGGAGCCACAGTGAGAGACTTCTCGTCTCCCGTGATAATGGATGTGGCCAACCCTTCCGGAGTGGTGGAGGACAGAATGGACAGCGCCGCCTTGGGACCCACGCCGGATATGCCAATGAGCAGCTGGAAACAGCTGAGCTCATTCTCAGTGGCAAAACCGTAGAGCTCCATAGCGTCCTCCCGAACGTTGAGGTGGGTATATAGGGTAGCAGTCTCCCCTTTTTTCAGCCGGGCAAGCGTGCTGTTGGTGGTACGGCAGGCATAGCCCACGCCGCCGCAGTCCACAACCGCCAGATAGGGCGCCATATGGACCACAGGGCCTTTCACATAGTAAAACATATCGGTTCCTCACTGTGTTTCTCAATTGTCAGCGGCGGTCGTCCCGGGCGGCATACCGGCCGCTGCCCGGCCGGGCGGAATCCAGCAGAGACAGCCGGGAAGAGGACGAGCGGGCATGACACAGGGCAATGGCCACAGCGTCCGCTGCATCGTCCGGCTTTGGCACATCCTTCAATCCCAGCAGCCGCTTGGTCATGTCCATCACCTGCCGCTTCTCCGCCTTCCCGTACCCTACCACCGCCTGTTTGACCTGGGACGGGCTGTACTCAAAGATGGGGACGCCTGCCCGTTCCGCCTCTGTCAGAATGACTCCTCTGGCCTGAGCCACCCCAATACCAGTGGTCACGTTCTGGTTGAAGAACAGCTCCTCTACCGCCATAGCCTCCGGCTTAAACTGGCGGAGCAGGGTGGCCATGTCGTCAGAGATCTGAAGCAGCCTGGCGGGCAGCGGCAGCCCGGCCGGAGTGGTAATAGCGCCGCACCGGATGAGCCTCTGCCGCCCCGGCACTGCCTCCAGCACCCCGAAGCCTACAATGGCGAAGCCAGGGTCTATTCCCAAAATGATCATGGTAACCTCCTGGGCATACATACGGATTTATTCTAACACGGCAAAGAGGGCGGCGCAACAAAGAATTTGCATGCAAAACAGCAGACGCCGCGGCAGAATCTGCCGCGGCGTCTGCTGTTTTAGAAGGAGAATTGTAAGCGGAAGTCCCGTATCCACCCTCAGCTTATGCGCGGGGGTGGGCTTTGTTGTATACATCTTTCAGTTTCTGATTTACCAGCTGGGCGTATATCTGGGTGGACGAGATATCAGCGTGTCCCAGCATCTCCTGGATGGACCGCAGGTCCGCGCCATTCTCCAGCAGATGCGCTGCAAAGGAGTGACGCAGAGTGTGGGGCGTGATATCCTTGCGGATGCCCGCCTTCTCCTGGTAGTGCTTGATGATCTTCCAAAAACCCTGACGGCTCATGCGCTCCCCGTTCATATTGACAAACAGCGCTTTCTCATCAGGGTGCTCAATCATCTGAGGACGAACCTGGGTCACATAGTTTGCAAGGGCCCGCACGGCGGCGGGATAGAGGGGGATAATCCGCTCCTTGTTCCGCCCGACGCAGCGAACAAAGCCCGCTGACAGGTTAATGTGCTCCAGATTCAGGCCAATCAGCTCGGATACCCGGATGCCGGTGGCGTACAACAGTTCCAGCATAGCCTTGTCCCGGCAGCCTTTGGCGTCAGAGGGGTCGGGCTGTTCCAGAAACAGGTCCACCTCTTTGCTGGTGAGAATCTGCGGCAGCTTGCGCTCAACCTTGGCAGGCGTAATCCCCCGCACAGGATTGACGGCCACGATGCCAGCGCCAATCAAAAAGTTATAAAAGGACTTCATGGAGGCCAGACTTCTGGTCACCGTAGCCACAGACTTTCCTTTTGCGGACAGATACTTTACATACCGCTCCACATCCGCCTGTCCGGCCTGTTCTGCCGTCAGGTTCTCTCCCTCCAGCCAGCCTGCGTACTGGTGGATATCCCGCAGGTAGGAACTGAGTGTATTGAGGGACGCCTTTTTCTCTGTCTTCAGGTATGACTCATACTCTTTTAAATAATCCATCCCCTGCGCGTCTCCATCCTATGTAGAATTCGGCGCTTCCGCCCTTCAGCAGGTACACGCCTATGCCGCCAGCATTCTAGCCGCCCATCCCACAAGGGTAGGAACGGCCAGATATTCCAGCAGTATACACACACAGAACGCCCCGGCACACATACCGCAGCGCACAAAGTAGGCCCGGCCGAATGGGGAGCCTCTCCTGCTCTCCCCTATGGTACGCCCGGCCAGGCGGACCGAAGCCGTCAGTCCCTGGACGCCTAGAACAAAAAGCGCCGGAATGCTGACTGCACCGGATACACCAAAAATCAGCGCAGCCGCAAAGCAACCCTCGCTGCCGAACATTCGAACAAAGGAGGACACTGCAAAGGACAACAGAAATCCCCGGACAGAAAATAAGATCGGAATGCCGAGCACTCCCAAGGCGGTAAACCCCAGGGCCACGGTCAAAACAGGCCAGCGGAGCACTTCCCACATGAGCGGAAGCAAGGCGGGCGGCTGTACGTCCCCCTCCCCTGCAGCCGACAGAAAGCCCTGAACATAGGCTGTCAAACTTTCCGCTCCGCTGCCTCCGGCTGCGGCGGCCAACAGGCATCCTGCCGCACTGCCCAGGAAAAAGCAGATCCCTACCGCTGCCAGGGCGGGGCCGCCCCCCTCTCCAGGGACATCCCACACCCCTGCCACAGCTCTGCGCATCGGCCGTCACCTCCACAACAGCCTATGCGCGCCGGAGAGGAATTAGAAGGACAGCCTTACTTGCCAAGCTCCCGGGAACGGCGGACACAGCGCTCCATGGCCTCGCTTACCATCTCTCCAAAGCGGTAGTCGTCAAAGGCGGTCAGGGCCGCCAGAGTGGTTCCGCCGGGCGAGCACACCTGCCGTTCCAGCTCCCCTGCGGTCTTCCCGCTCTCCAGCAGCATCCTGGCAGACCCCTCCATGGTGAGGGCCGCCATACGCAGCGCCTGTTCCGGCTCCAGCCCCTGGGCCTGTCCGGCCCGCACCATAGCATCAGCCATACGGAAGAAGTATGCCGGCGAGGAACCGGCGATGGCAATCACCGCATCTATCAAATTCTCGGGCACCACAAACACTTCACCTGCAGAGGAAAACACCGCCTTCACCGCATCAAAGAGCGTCTCCGGCGCATCACCCCGCTCAGCGAGAGCGGTACAGCCCTTCCCAACCAGCAGAGGCGTATTGGGCATGGCCCGCATCACATGGCACCCAGGCAGCTGCTCCCGCAGCCAGGCCAGAGAGTATCCCGGAGAAATCGAGAGCACGCCCTTGCCCTTTACCTGCTCTGCAATCTCCGGCAGCACCTCGCCAAACATCTGAGGTTTGACGCCCAGAATGACCAAATCTGTCTCCCGGGCCGCTTGACAGTTGTCCGTAGTGGTGTGAACACCCAGGCGGGCAAAGCGCTCCAGCTTATCCTCATGGCGATTGGAAATCCAGATTTGATCCGCCTGCAGAAGGCCGCCCTTTAGAACTCCATCCAAAATAGCTCCCGACATATTGCCGGCACCGATAAATCCCAACTTCAAGTGACAGACCTTCTTCATTAACCTAGTTTATGGATTATAATATATCCCTTCCGAAGAATTAACGCAAGAAATACAAAGCAGAATTTTTATTTTTGTATATTATGACAAAATATTATGTAAATCTCCTTATGTAAACTTCATCTACATAAGGAATGGGCGGCCTCGTTACGAGACGCCCATTCCACCGGAAAATGTTCCATTTTTCTTCTGCCGTTCAGGCTATTACAGCATTTTTTGCGCCGCAAGCAAAAGATTACTATTTGTATAATTACATTCTGTATATCAGTCTGCCATGCCCGCCGCAATGGCCCGCAGGGCGATAGCGCATTCAAGACGCTTGCGCTCCAGCTCGCACCCCACGTGGTGAGGCTTTTTTATGTCTCCATTGACAAGCAGGTTGGAGGCGCTGCATCCGCCGGAGCAGTAGAAGCGGGCCCAGCAGTTCTTGCAGTCCTCTCTGGTATAGATATTCAGGTTGGAGAACGCCTTAGAGATCTCCATGTTGAAGGTCCCCTCATAGAGGTTGCCCAGCTTGTACTCCTCGTTGCCCACAAACTGGTGGCAGGGGTAGATATCCCCTTCCGGGGTGATGGCCACATACTCGCAGCCGGCGCCGCAGCCGCGCAGCCGCTTAATGACGCAGGGGCCCTGGGCCAGGTCCACATTGAAGTGGAAGAAGTTTACCTCGGGGTGCTTGCGCAGCTCCTCTGCCAGCTTCTCATACTCGGCCAGGATGGCAGGCACATCCTCCTCACGAAGGGCGTAGGGATCCTCGGGCCCGCCTACCACCGGTTCCACGGAGATGTTCTTGGCGCCCAGGGACGCCATATGCATCACATCAGCGGCAAAGTCCAGGTTGTCCCGGGCGAAGGTGCCCCGGAGATAGTAGTCCTTATCTCCCCTGCCGGCAATGAGCTTCTGGAACTTGGGGACGATCACGTCGTAGCTGCCCTTGCCGTTGATGGTGGGGCGCATCCGGTCGTTGACCTCCTTGCGGCCATCGATAGACAGGACCGCATTGGACATCTCACGGTTGATGTACTCGATGTTCTCGTCGTTGAGCAGGACGCCGTTGGTTGTGATGGTAAAGCGGAAGCACTTGCCATGCTCTTTCTCAATAGAGCGGGCGTACTCCACCGTTTTCTTCACGGTATCCATGGCCATCAGAGGCTCGCCGCCAAAGAAGTCCACCTCGATGTTCCGCCGCTTGCCGGAGCGCTCAATCACAAAGTCAATGGCCCGTTTGGCAGTCTCAAAGTCCATGGTCATCCGGTGGCCGGTGCCGAAGTCACCGGTGGAGGCAAAGCAGTACTTGCAGCGGAGGTTGCAGTCGTGGGACACGTGGAGGCACAGAGCCTTGATAGGCGCCTCCCGCTGCATGGCCACAGCCGCAGCCGGGTCAATGTAGTCATCCTCTACAAAGAGGAGTCCCTCCTCCTGGAGCGCCCGCAGATCCTGCCAGGCCTCCTCCAGCGCCTCAGCGCTGTACTGAGGCAGTTGAGCGGCCAGGTCTGCCGGGCAGTTCTCAGCCAGACGGCCGGGATTGGCGTTTTCCCGGTTCAGCGCCTCCAGCAGGTCATATGCGGTTCTGTCCAGCACATGGACAGCGCCGCTGTTTACATCCACGGCAACAGATACGCCGAGGGCAGTAAAGGTATGTACCATTCTTTTCTCTCCTAATCATATTACAGGTTACAGGCACGGAAACGGGGTGGGCAAAACCCACCCCGTTTCCAGTCTTGTTGTTTGACTTACTTGTTGTTCTCGCACTTCTGGTTGGCAACCGTGCAAGAGGTCTTACAAGCGGACTGGCAAGAAGTCTGGCACTCGCCGCAGCCGCCGTGAGCAGCGCTGTTCTTCAGAGTAGCGCCGTTAAGCGTCTTCACATGCTTCATCTGTTTCCCCTCCTCCACTGTCGTTTTTTGGAGCTTCGCTTCATTATAGCATAGGAAGCGGCCCATTTCAATCCATTTTTAGCGGCGTCCCTTCCGCTTTTTCCTGGCCGGCCGCGGTCTGCTCAGCAGACCGGCCGCCGCGCCGCCGCACAGAGCCCCACACAGCAGGGATAATCCCTCCTCCGGCGCAGCCGGACCGAAGAAGAGCACACCTATTGTAAGTAAGATCAGAAAAAACACACAGCCGGTCAGCAGCCCTACAATCAGCGCCCTGGATTGGCAGCGGCGGATGGCAGCGGTACCGCCGGAAAAGCCGCCGATAACGCAGCCCACAACGGTCATTTGATACATCAGCTGCTCCCCGATCCATCCTTTGGAAATTCCTGCAGAGGCCAGCAGCAGAAAGAGAAAGCAGGCCAGCAGCGCCACGCCGCCGCCCAGAAGCACGCCCAGCACACAGCGAACCAACCTGGCCCCCTGGTCCTCCTCCATATGTTTCATTTCATTCCCTCCCAGACATCGTGCTTGTCTGGTGGATCATATGCCGCGCTGTCGCCCGGCATGTCTGTTTTTCTTTCTTCAAAAAGCGCAAAAACAGCCAGCCGCAATGGCGGCCGGCTGTTTGCCTGCAGAGTTATTTCTTCTCGTCCTTGGCGGGAGCGGAGTCCTCAGAGGTCTGGGTACCCTTGGTGGACACAGCCCACTTGGTGAACTCAATGCGCACCCGGTCGGCACCGGTCTCAATGACAATGGTGTCCTCCTTCACGGCGCAGATGGTTCCCACAATGCCGCCGATGGTAGTGATCAGATCACCCACCGCCAGGCTGTTGCGCATCTCGGCCATGGCCTTTTTCTTCTTGTTCTCCGGTCGAATGAGCAGGAAGTAGAAGATGGCCAGCATTGCGACGATCATTACGATGGAAACGATATCCAAGGTCAATTCCTCCAAATACAGTATTTCTGCCCTAATGCCCTGTGGCAACTTTATACATTATAGCGGTATTCGCTCCGCTTGGCAAGTCCTCTTTAAGAATTTCCGATGGGTGCATCCAATTTTCCGCTGTATGTCCGGCGGAATTCCTCAAAGGCGCCCTCATCCAGGGCAGCACGGATGCGGACCATCAGTTCATTGTAGAAGTGAAGGTTGTGGAGTACCGCCAGGCGCATGGCCAGCATCTCCCCTGCCGCGAACAGGTGGCGCAGATAGGCCCGGGAGAAGGACCGGCATGCCGGGCAGGTACAGGCGGGGTCAATGGGACTGGGGTCGGTCTTGTACTTCTCGTTCTTGATGTTCAGCGTGCCCTCCCAGGTATAGAGTTTCCCATGGCGGGCGTTGCGTGCGGGCATGACGCAGTCGAAAAAGTCCACGCCCCGTGCCACCGCCTCAATGATGTTGGAGGGTGTGCCCACTCCCATCAGATACCGGGGCTTATCCTTGGGCATGTGGGGCTCCACGGCGTCGATGATGTCGTACATGGTCTGGGTGGGTTCCCCAACCGCCAGGCCGCCGATGGCGTAGCCGTCGCAATCGACCTTGGCCGTCTCCTGCATGTGCCACACCCGCAAGTCGGGATAAATGCCGCCCTGGTTGATGCCGAATAGCATCTGCCGGGGATTGACCGTGTCAGTCAGGCTGTTGAGCCGGTCGTGCTCCGCCTTGCACCGCTCCAGCCACCGCAGCGTGCGCTCGCAGGAGGGTTTTACATACTCCCGGGTGGAGGGGTTGGCCACACATTCGTCAAAGGCCATAGCGATGTCGCTGCCCAGGTTGGACTGGATGCGCATACTCTCCTCCGGGCCCATGAAGACCCGGCGGCCGTCAATGTGGGAGGCGAAGGTGACGCCTTCCTCCGTGATTTTCCGCAGGCCGGACAGAGAGAACACCTGGAACCCGCCGGAGTCTGTGAGAATGGGGCCGCTCCAGTCCATAAACTTATGGAGGCCGCCCATCGCCTTTACAACGCCGTCACCGGGCCGGAGGTGGAGGTGGTAGGTATTGGACAGTTCGATCTGGCAGCCCACCTCCTTCAGGTCGTGGGCCGACACCGCGCCCTTGATGGCGCCCTGGGTACCGACGTTCATAAAAACAGGGGTCTGAACCGTTCCATGGGCACAGGTAAACACGCCCCGCCGGGCCCTGCCCTGGGTCTTGACTACTTCAAACACGCAAAAACTCCTATCTTAATCTTTTCTTTTTGTGCCTCAGCAGATAAACATGGCGTCGCCGAAGGAGAAGAACCGGTACTTCTCCCGCACCGCCTCTGCATAGGCATTCAGGATGTGCTCCCGGCCCGCCAGAGCAGAGACCAGCATAATCAGCGTAGATTCAGGCAGATGGAAGTTGGTGATCAGGCAGTCCAGCGTCTTAAAGCGGTAGCCGGGATAGATATAGATGCTGGTCCAGCCGGCGCTCTCCTTCAGGGTGCCGTCCTCAGCAGCCCAGCTCTCAATGGTCCGGCAGGAGGTGGTGCCCACACAGATGACCCGGCCGCCGTTGGCCTTGGTCTCATTGATGACGTCCGCCGTCTTCTGGGAGATCATGCAGTACTCGGCGTGCATCTCATGGTCTGTAATGTTCTCTTCCTTGACAGGCCGGAAGGTACCCAGGCCAACATGGAGGGTCACATAGGCCAGGCGCACACCCATGGCCTCAATCTGCGCCAGCAGTTCCTTGGTAAAGTGGAGGCCGGCAGTAGGGACGGCGGCAGAGCCAACCTCCCGGGAGTACACGGTCTGGTACCGCTCCGGGTCGTTGAGCTCCTCCTTAATATAGGGCGGCAGAGGCATCTTGCCCAACTGCTCCAGAATTTCGAGGAAAATTCCCTCATAGTGGAACTCAATCAGCCGGTTTCCACCCTCCACCTCCTCCAGCACGTCCGCGGTCAGCAGGCCGCCGCCAAAGGAGAGCTTGGTGCCCGGCTTTACCTTTCGTCCGGGCCGCACCAGGCACTCCCAGACCTTGTTGCCCCGGTCGATGAGCAGCAGCACCTCCACCGCGCCGCCCGTGGGCTCCCGGTGGCCCAACAGGCGGGCGGGCAGCACCCGGGAGTCATTGAGCACCAGGCAGTCGCCGGGACGGAGAAAGTTCGGCAGCTCATAGAAGTGGTGGTGGGAGATCTCCCCCGTCTCCTTATTGAGCACCATCAGCCGGGAGCCGTCCCGCCGGTCCAGCGGCGTCTGGGCGATCAGCTCCTGGGGAAGGTCATAGTAAAAATCAGATGTTTTCAGTTCCATGCTCTTGTTGTTCCCTGCTTTCAGATTGAAAATAACACGCCGGCTTCCTTATCGGATTTCCACGCCGGTGTAGTAGAACTTCAGAATATCAATGTAGGTCTTTCCTGCCTGGGCCATGGCGTAGGCGCCCCACTGACTCATGCCTACATTGTGCCCGTTTCCGGTACCGGTGAAGGTAAAGCTGCCGCTCGTGGAGCCGGAGGAGGTCAGCACCTCCGTGCCGCTTCCGGTGATGACATAGGGCGTGCCGCTGATGGCGGACACATTTCCGCTGCCGTCAATGGCGTAAGCCCCCGAGACAGAGGACAGCGTTCCGCCGTCCTCGTTGACGTAGTAGCTCCCGCCGCTTCCGCCAGTGACGGTGAACCGGGGCGAGTTAACCCCCAGAAAGATCCGGCAGTTGTCGCAGCCGGTAATGGTCCAGCTGCTGCCGCTGGTATCCGTAAAGGTCAACGCTCTCACGTTCCCTGTGGATGTGTATTCCGACACCCGCACGCTGGCCAGTGTGCCGCAGTTGCGGCCGGATGCCCGCAGCTTAGCCGCCAGCTCACCGGCAGTAAAGGTATAGCTCCAGTTGTAGTTGGAGATCTTGCCGACCACCGCAGCCTCCCAGGGGTCCGTGACACCAACTAAGTAGGGCAGGTCGCCGCCCCAGACGTTCTTGGCGCTCTCGGTGGCGCCGCCGTCCGAGGAGGAATAGTAGGTCTCCGCAATGGAGCCGTTGTACCACACATACTGCCCCGACGTCTCCTGGGCCGCCCGGTATGTATTGTCGTTGACAGAGCCTGCGCCGGGATAGGCCTGGCAGTGGGTGGTGGCGCACAGGTCAAAACCGCTGGAGGTGTGGCGTCCTGTGCAGGAGGCGGCGTAGCTCCGGGCGGTGACCGCCTGGGCCTTCAGTGCCTCCACCGGCCAGGAGGGGCTCATCTCCTGGGAGATGACGCAGTTGATGTAGTCCTCACGGTCCACCACATTGACCACCGTCAGGTTGCCGCCGTTGATGCGCTGATAGCGGAACCCGCCGTAATACTTCCGCTTGGCGTACCAGGTCAGGGTCTTGACCGAGTTATCCAGTCCGGGCATCACGCCCAGAGACAGGGACGAGCCGCCGTCAAACTGAAAGAGAATGGTGCTTGTGCCCGTCTTGACTACGGACACGCCGTAGCTGCTGGTTCCGGTGACCGTGGCGTCCGGGACGCCCAGTGCGGCGAGAGCCGTGTTGGCCTCCTCTGAGGTAAGGTAGGACCCCATCCGCACAGTATAGGTCCCGTTGGTCCAGGCGGGGAATCCGCCGGACACGGCCGCAGCGGCGGCGGAGGCCTCTTCAAAGGTAGTGTAGGTGCCGGGCAGCTGGATGTGATAACAGCCTACCGCAATATCCGAAGTCTGGGCATCCGTATAACCGCTCAGCCCTGTGGAGAGCGGACCGTACCAGACGTTCTGCGTCTTAACCACCGAGATGCCCGTCTCCGCAGTATAGCCCAACTGGACAAAGTTGAGGCTGTCGTCGTAGTAGCCCAGCCGGTAACCGCTGCCGGTGCTGTTGAGCAGGTTGGCTCCGGGGACGGCATCGGCACCGTAGGTCAGACCGATGCGGATACTGGCGCTCATAGGAATGCCGGCCGCCTGGGCGGCTGCCGGAAACGCAGGGAAGGTCAGCGCGGCTGCAAGGGCCAGCGCAGCAAATTGCATCAGGTTTTTTTTCATAGGAAACTCCAAATCTTTGGGATTGCCGCCATTCCCTGTATTGACACAGCAAAGCGGTTGTGATACTATTTTCAAAAATCAACTGAATTACTGCAAGATAGAGGTTGCGGTTTTCAAAAGTAGCGCAGTGAGGGCTCCGCTGGCCCGGCGACCTGCGCCAAAGGGAAAGCCGCCGAAGGAAACGCGGGTACGGAACCGCCTTTCCTGGGCGCCGGGCACATCAGCCCTGCGACTGTCGCCGGTCCTCCGGCGGAGTGCTGTCTGCTTTTGTAGTGCCAGGGGGTGGATGACCGTCTCTGACATTATAGTACAAAATCAGCCGGTATGTAAACCCGCTGATTTCTTTTTTTATTCTGACGTCTTTCGGAATTGCAGTCATTCATTTTGGTTTTCCTCCCGGTACGGGTCTTAAACCGGTCGGCGCCGGAATAGCATAACTTAAAAGAGAGCGATGGAGGTCCTGAACATGAAGCAGTACAAAGTAGGCGTAATCGGCGCCACCGGTATGGTGGGCCAGCGTTTTGTCACCCTGATGGAGCATCACCCCTGGTTCCATCTCACCGTTGTGGCGGCCAGCGGCCGCAGCGCCGGCAAGACCTATGAGGAGGCTATCGGAGACCGCTGGGCCATGGACACCCCCATACCCGAGGCCGCCAGGCAGCTTATCGTCATGAACGCCCAGGAGGACGTAGACAAGATCGCCGCCATGGTGGATTTTGTCTTCTGCGCGGTGGACATGAAGAAGGACGAGATCCTGGCTTTGGAAGAGCACTACGCCCGCCACGAGTGCCCTGTGGTGTCCAACAACTCCGCCAACCGCTGGACTCCTGACGTGCCCATGGTGGTGCCTGAGATTAACCCCGACCACCTCCAGGTCATTGAGTCCCAGCGCCGCCGTCTGGGCACTGCCCGGGGCTTTATCGCCGTCAAGTCCAACTGCTCCATCCAGAGCTACGTCCCTGCCCTGCACCCCCTGAAGGAGGCATTCGGTCTCAGGCGGGTGCTCGCCTGCACCTATCAGGCCATCTCCGGCGCAGGCAAGACCTTCAAAACCTGGCCCGAGATGGTGGATAACCTGATCCCCTATATCGGCGGCGAGGAGGAGAAGAGCGAGAAGGAGCCCCTGAAGGTATGGGGCAAGGTGGAAAACGGCGTCATTGTCACCGCTGACTCCCCCGCCATCACCTCTCAGTGCCTGCGGGTGCCCGTGTCCAACGGCCACACCGCCGCCGTGTTCGTGGACTTTGAGCGCAAGCCCACTGAGGACGAGATCAAGGCGCTGTGGGCCAGTTACAAGGGCCGTGCTCAGGAGCTGGCTCTGCCCACCGCCCCCAAGCAGTTCATCCACTACTTCGAGGAGCCCGACCGGCCCCAGGCGCGCCTGGACCGGGATCTGGAGGGCGGTATGGCCATCTCCGTAGGCCGCCTCCGCCCCGACACCCAGTACGACTACAAGTTTGTATGTTTGTCTCACAACACCCTCCGGGGCGCGGCTGGCGGTGGTGTGCTGCTGGCAGAGCTGCTGTGTGCTGAGGGTTATATTGAGCCCCGCGCCTGAACCTTTATCCCATCCATCTCAATTTGAGGAGGTACATTTATGAGAGAGCCCGTCTTTACCGGCGCCTGCACCGCGCTGATTACTCCCTTCGACGCCAGCGGTGCCATCAACTACGACGCCTTTGCCGCCCAGATTGACGCTCAGATTGACAGCGGTATCGACGCCCTGTGCGTCTGCGGCACCACCGGCGAGAGTGCCACTATGAGCATCCGGGAGCATATCGCTGCTGTGGAGTTCTGTGTCAAGCATGTCAACCACCGGGTTAAGGTTATTGCCGGCGCCGGCAGCAACGATACTTCCGCCGCCGTCTACCTGAGCCAGCACGCCCAGGACTCCGGCGCCGACGCCCTGCTTCTGGTCACTCCCTACTATAACAAATGCTCCCAGACCGGCCTGATCAAGCACTATGAGTATATCGCCGACCGGGTGGAGCTGCCCATCATCCTTTACAATGTGCCCTCCCGTACCGGTGTGTCCTTTACCGCTGAAACCTACAAGGTACTCTCCCAGAATCCCCAGTTCAACGGCGTCAAGGAGGCCAGCGGAAACTTCTCCCTGCTGGCTCACACCCGTTTCCTCTGCGGCGAGGATTTCTACATCTGGTCCGGCAACGACGACCAGGTGGTGCCCATGATGAGCTTGGGCGCCAAGGGTGTCGTCTCTGTTGCCGCCAACATCGTCCCCCAGGTCATGGTAAAGATGAGCCACCTGTGCCTGGCCAATGACTTCGCCGCCGCTTCCAAGCTCCAGGTGGAGTATATGGACCTTATCGACGCTCTCTTCATTGAGGTTAATCCCATCCCCATCAAGGCCGCCATGGACCTGATGGGCATGAAGGCCGGCGGCCTCCGTCTGCCTCTGTGCGACATCTCCCCCGCCCATCTGGAGATTCTGCGGGCCTCCATGCAGCGGATGGGCTTGCTCAAGGCCTGATTTTCAAAAAGCCGCAGCCCGCGGCTCATCTGCGTGGGCGTCGCCCGCGCCACGGAAAGGACGTTGAATATGCTCCGAATTGGTATTTCCGGCTGTAACGGCCACATGGGCCGGGTGGTAGAGGACATCTGCCGCTCTGCGCCGGACATTGAAATCGCTGTGGGCTTCGATATTCTGGGCAGCAGCGACCGGGACTTTAAGGTGTGCACCTCCCCCGCCGAGTTTGACGGCCAGGTGGACGCGGTTATCGACTTCTCCAGCCCTGCCGCCCTTCAGGGCCTGTTGGACTTTGGCACTACCCGCAAGGTACCCCTGGTTCTGGCCACCACCGGCTACTCCCAGGAGCAGCTGACCGCCATTGACGAGGCGGCCAAACTGGTACCCATCTTCCGATCCGGGAACATGTCCCTGGGCATCAATGTGCTTCTGGACCTGGTCCGCCGTGCGGCCTCCATCCTGGGCAGCGACTACGATGTGGAGATCGTGGAGCGGCACCATCACCGGAAGGTGGACGCCCCCAGCGGCACCGCCCTGATGATTGCCGATGCCGCTGCTTCTGCCCTTCCCTACCAGCCTCAGTACGTCTATGAGAGGCAGTCTGTCCGCAGGCCCAGAGATCCCCACGAAATCGGTATCTCCTCCGTCCGGGGCGGCACCATTGTGGGGGAGCACGAGATCATCTTCGCCGGACGGGACGAAGTGATTGAGCTGCACCACTCCGCCCAGTCTCGGGAGGTCTTTGCCGCCGGCGCGGTCAAGGCGGCCCGTTTCCTGGCCGGCGTGGAGAAGCCCGGCCTCTATTCCATGGCTGATCTGGTGGCGGCCGCAGGGCTAAACTAAGTTTCTCTCCTTTTGTCTGCCGCTTTTGCGGCTGAAAAGTGTGGTCGTTCCCCTCTTTTCTCCATGATGCGCCCTGCTTTTTGCCCTATTTATCTTTCTTAGAAAAAATGCTTGCATTTTCCCGCAGTTTCTGTTATTATATCAGTCGATGCTTTGTAAGCAAAACCTGACGAGCGAGGAGGTTTAGCGAATGGCCAAGTGTGAATTTTGCGACAAGGGCGTTGTGTTCGGCATTCAGGTGTCCCACTCTCACCGCCGCACCAACCGTCCCTGGAAGCCCAACGTGAAGCGTGTTAAGGCGATCGTGGACGGTGCGCCCAAGCACGTCTATGTGTGCACCAGATGCCTCCGTTCGGGTAAGGTCACCCGCGCCGTGTGATTCTCTCTGAACTGAGAAAAGGCTCCTGCGCTTACACGCAGGAGCCTTTTTGCACCCCTTCTTCCCACTACAAAAACAGACTGGAGCACGAGAAATGTGCTCCAGTCTGTTTTTTATTTTCCGTGGACCTTCGCCGCGGTCAGCGTGTTTTCCAGCAGCATGACCCGGGTCATGGGGCCCACGCCGCCGGGCACCGGCGTGATGAAAGAAGCCTTCTCCTTTACAGCCTCAAAGTCCACGTCGCCGCAGAGCTTTCCTCCCTCGTTCCGGTTCATGGCCACGTCGATGACGGCGGCTCCCTCCTTCACCATGTCGGCGGTAATGAGGCCGGCCTTCCCCACTGCAGCCACCAGGATGTCGGCCTGACGGGTGATTTCCGCCAGGTTGGGAGTGCGGGAGTGGCAGATGGTCACCGTGGCGTGGCGCTGGAGCAGCAGCATAGCCTGGGGTTTGCCCACGATGTTCGAGCGGCCCACTACCACCGCATGCTTCCCCGCAGGATCGATGCCGTATTCGTCCAGCATGGCCATCACACCGGCGGGGGTGCAGGGCAGAAAGGTGTGCTCCCCAATCATCAGCTGTCCCACATTGTAAGGGTGGAAACAGTCCACGTCCTTGCCCGGGTCGATGGCGTTAAGCACTGCCTTTTCGTCAAATTGGACGGGCAGCGGCAGCTGGACCAGAATGCCGTCGATGTCCTCCCTGCCGTTGAGCAGGTCGATGAGCTCCAGCAGCTCCTCCTGCCGGGCGCACTCGGGCAGGGCGTACTCCTCGCTGTAAATGCCGCACTCGGCACAGTCCTTCTTCTTGTGGTTGACGTAGATGCGGGAGGCGGGATTGTCCCCCACAATGATGACGGCCAGACCGGGCCGCTTGGAGAGGCACGCCACCGCTTCCTTAATTCCGGCCTTACATTTGGCGGCCAGGGCCTTTCCGTCAATGATGGTCGCTGCCATTGTCCTCGTCCTCCTTTTTCTCATTGGCTGCTCCGGCAGCCTCCAGGGCGGCCCGGCGGTGTACCCACAGCTGATCCGGCGCGGGCCGGTGCAGGTAGAACCACATCCAGAGAATGATTGCCGCCAGCGCAGAGGCAAACCCCAGCACCTGGGATACCCGGATGGGGGTATTCATAAAGTAGAGGCTGTCGGTGCGCATTCCCTCAATGATGCCGCGGCCCACGCCGTACCAGGCCAGGTAGGTAAAGAAAAGCTGACCGTCGAACTTGCGCCACTTCCGGGAGATGAGCACGATGAGCAGGAAACCCACCAGATTCCAGGCCGACTCATAAAAAAAGGTGGGATGGACGCCCAGAGTGCCGTCTATCACCTGCTGCCATCCGGCGGCATCCACCAGCCCCTTGGCGTACAGCTCGTTGGCGATCTTCTCCGAGCACATCCGCCAGGGCAGGTCGGTCAGGCCACCATAGGCCTCCACGTTGACGAAATTGCCCCACCGGCCGATACACTGGCCGATGAGCAAGCCCATCCCCCCCAGATCGGCAAAGGCCAGAAAGGGGATTTTCTTATACCGGCAGACGAAGAACAGCACAATAACCGCCGCGATAACGCCGCCGTAAATGGCCAAGCCGCCGTCCCGCACGTCCAGCATCTTGCTGAAATTCAAACTGCCGTCCTCGTTTTTAAACAGGTCCAGGTAGAACAGGATGTAGTACAGCCGCGCCCCTACCAGGGCCAGAGGCACGGCAAAAATCAGAAGATCAGTCAAATCATCGTCACTGATACCCAGCTTGGGCCCTTTCCGGCTGCAGTAGAACCAGGCCAGGACGGCCCCCGAGACAATGATAACCGCGTACCAGTAGATGTTGAATCCAAAAAGGCTGACCGCCACCCGGTTCAGCGTGAACTCCAGCCCCAGGCCGGGAAAGGTGACAGTATTGGTCATGCCCGGTCCTCCCCCGGCTGCACCACGGCCAGCGCTGCCCGCTCCGGCGTAAAGCAGGTGCGGATGCACGCCTCCACGTCCGCCTGGCTGATACCCTCAAAGATCTCCGGGAACCGGAGCATGTCGTAACCGGCAAAATGGGCCTGGGCCATACCTACGCAGATGTTCTCGAAGGAATTGAGGCTGCGGACCTCGGCGCCGTACCGGCCCTTTTTCAGCCGGTCAAAGAGGGCGGCGTCCACGCCCTCTCTGCCAATCCGGTCCGCTTCGCCGGCAATGGCGGCAGCCACGGCGTCCGGGTCAGCGCTCTCCCCGCCGGCCATGGCATAGGCACAGGAGAGATAGCCGTCAAAACCATAGGAGAAACTGCCGTTGATTAATCCGTCACGGTACAGACGGGCATAGAGCGGACTGGAGTTTCCCAGCAGAGCCTCGCAGGCAAGCTCGGCAATCAGCTTCTGACGCAGCTGCTCCTCCCCCTTGGGCGCCGGGTCCATCTTCCAACCCAGCCGGAAGATGGGGGTGGACACCTCCATCTTCAGCTCTGTCCGGCTTCCTGCCGCAGCTGCAGGTTCGTCAGGGCCGTAATCCCTGAGGATGGACCCCTTTCCATTCTTGGGCAGAATCTCCCGTGCCAGTTCCAGCACCTTCTCCGGGTCCACATTGCCCGCCACACAGAGGACCATATTCCCCGGGTTGTAGAAAGCGCTGTGGCACAGGTTCAGGGTGTCGGCCGTGATGCGGGAGATAGACTCGATGGTTCCGGCCACCGAGACACGGATGGGGTGATGGGCGTACAGCCCCTCCAGCATGGCGTAGTACGCCTGGTTTTCCGGGTCGTCCTCAATCATCCGAATCTCCTGGCCGATGATGCCCTGCTCCTTGTCCACGCTCTCCTGGGTGTAGTAGGGCTGGGAGACAAAGGAGAGAAGAATCTTCAGGTTCTCATAGAACTTCTCGGTGCTCTCAAAGTAGTACCCCGTAATGGCCGAGCTGGTGAAGGCGTTGGGGCTGGCGCCGTTGGCAGCCAGATCCTGGAGGGCATTGCCGTCCTTGGTGTCAAAGGTCTTGTGCTCCAGGAAATGGGCCACTCCGGCAGGGGTATCATACCACTGACCGTCCAGCTGGAACTCCATATCCATTCCGCCGTAGTCGGTGGCAAAAAAGGCATAGCTCTTCTGAAAGTCCGGCTTCACGTCCACATACACGGTCAGGCCGTTGTCCAGCCGGTCGGAGAATACGGTCTCCCCCATCCGGGGGTATTCCTTGCGATTCACTGGTGTTTCTCCTTTCCCTTGAGGAAATAGATGCTGTCCAGCCGCACCCGGCGGGCAGCGGCGGCCACCTGATCCACGGTGACCTGCTCCAGCTTGGCCGCCAGGTCCTCCGGCCCGTCTCCTCCGCCCACGGCCAGACCCAGGCGGAAGTCCTCCATGCGGCCCTGGCTGTCCAGCATGCTCTTCAGGCTGTTCACCGTACTGCGGCGCGCGGCCTCCAGTTCCCAGGGCTCGATCTCGCCCCGGCGGCACTTCTCCAACTGGGTAAGAATCTCGCTCTGGGCGGCCTCCCGCTTGTCAAACTCTACGCCGGAGAACACCAGCATCAGACCCTTGAACTTCTCCAGCTGGGAGCTGGCATAGTAGCACAGGGACAGCTTCTCTCTTACATTAAGGAAGAGCTTGGACGTGGTGGTGCCGCCGAACACGGCGTTGAAGAGCATCAGAGCGGGATATTCCTCGTCCGTCACCTTAATATCAGTGCGCAGGCCTATGGAAAGCTTGCCCTGGGTTACGTCCAGCACGTCCTCAAAGTTCCGGGGTTTCTCTTCTCCCCCGCCGAGTGTATTTCGGCAGACGGAGACAGGGGCAGCCGTCCGGCCCTTCAGCCCGGCAAGCGCGCTGCGGAAGGCGCTCTCCACCCGCTCGAGGGGAGCGGAGCCGGAGAAATAGAGCTCTACCCGGGCGCCGGACAGCAGCGCCTGATAGCGCGCCCACAGTTCTTCATTGGTGACAGCGGCGGCACTGGCCTCGCTGCCCAGCCGATCCACGCCGTAGGGCTCCCCCTGGCACATCAGCTGCACCAGCCGGAGCACGGCGTACTGCCGCTTGTCGTTGACCTGGGCCCGGATGCGGTCCACCAGGTTGGCCCGCTCCCGTTCCACATAGGCGGAGACAAATCTGCTGTTCTCTCTGGCGGGGGTGAGCAGCAGCTCCC
Organism: uncultured Pseudoflavonifractor sp.; assembly: GCF_944387805.1. Taxonomy (GTDB): domain Bacteria; phylum Bacillota; class Clostridia; order Oscillospirales; family Oscillospiraceae; genus Pseudoflavonifractor. The sequence continues at coordinate 107,078 of NZ_CALXGI010000002.1, forward strand.
CCAGCAGAGCGGCGGCCTGCTCCAGAATAAGCGTACCGTCGGGGACGTACGCGTCGTCCAGGAAGCTGGCCACAAAGCCCACGCACTGGGTCTCCCCTTTTTTGCGGGCAATGGGCTCCACCGAGCCGCCGTACAGCTCGTCCAACGCGGCGGACAGCCGCTCCATGTCCGGGCAGCGCTCGGTGCCCCGCCTCAGCACCATGGGGACCAGTGCGTTGGCGGCGGCATGCTCCTCGCTCAGAGGCGTGAGGAGCTGAATCCCCATATAGGAGGATTTGAATTTCATCGTGTGCACCGCCGTGAGATATACGCCGGGCAACAGTTCTATTCGGGTGACTTCGGTCATCCGCGCTCATCCTTTCTGGCGTCTCTGCGGTTCGCCGTTTCAGGCGGGTCTGCCCAGAGACGCATGGGAAAATTGACAAGTCTTATTATACAACGATTTCCTTCGTTTGACACCCCCAAATCTAAAAGATTGTCTCCGCCGCAGGCGAAATACGGCGCTTATAGGACGTTGTTCAGATTGTCGGAAAATTTCCCCGGGTTATCTTCCATTTTCGTCTTGACAAAAACCACAAAATATTGTATCATAACCAACGTTGTAAAGCTGATGCGCTTTACGAAACTGGAGGGAGGCTGAAGAATGAAAAACCAGGCTTACCGCATGGCGCTCCTGTTTGACTTCTATGGCGATATGCTCACCGACCGTCAGAAGGAATTCTTTGACCTCTATTATAACGAGGATCTCTCTCTGGCCGAAATTGCCGAGAACTACGACATCACCCGTCAGGGTGTCCGGGACGTGATTGTCCGGGCAGAGGGCATTATGCAGGAGCTGGAGGACAAGACGGGCATCATCCGCCGCTTCCAGAAAATGCAGTCCCAGCTCTCTGACATTGATCGCTTTGCCGACAGCATCATGGAGATGAACGATCAGCGCGGCAGCGGCGACCCCGCCATTGAGGGCCTCTGCCGTCAAATCAAGGATACCGTGGCTCAGATGAAGCAGGAGTGACCCCATGGCATTTGAAGGATTAACTGAAAAGCTCTCCAACGCATTTAAAAAGCTGCGGGGAAAGGGACGTCTCACCGAGTCTGACGTGAAGGAAGCCATGAAGGAGATCCGCATGGCCCTGCTGGAGGCCGACGTCAACTACAAGGTCGTCAAGGACTTTGTGGCCAAGGTCACCGAGCGGGCTGTGGGTTCCGACGTGCTGGAAAGCCTCACCCCCGCACAGATGATTGTCAAGATTGTCAATGAGGAGCTCACCGCCCTGATGGGCGGCGAAAGCGCCAAGCTGACCATCTCTCCCAAGCCGCCCACGGTGGTGATGCTGGTGGGCCTCAACGGTGCCGGTAAGACAACCAACGGCGCCAAGCTGGCCGGCTATATGAAGAAGCAGAACGGCAAGCGCCCCCTTCTGGTGGCCTGCGACACCTTCCGCCCCGCCGCCATCCAGCAGCTGGAGGTTGTGGGCGGCCAGCTGGGTGTGCCTGTGTTCCAGCAGGGACTTGGCGACCCGGTGGAGATCGCCAAGGCGGGCATTGAACACGCCAGAACCCACGGCAACGACATTGTATTTCTGGATACTGCCGGCCGGCTCCATGTGGATGACGAGCTCATGGCTGAGCTCTCCCGTATGAAAGAGGCTGTCTCTCCTACTGAGATTCTCCTCATTGTGGACGCCATGATTGGCCAGGACGCGGTCAACGCCGCCAAGGTCTTTGATCAAACTCTGGACCTGACCGGCGTCATGCTCACCAAGCTGGACGGCGACGCCCGCGGCGGCGCGGCCCTCTCCATCAAGGCTGTCACCGGTAAGCCCATCAAGTTCATCGGCACCGGCGAGAAGCTGGATCAGATTGAGGTATTCCACCCCGACCGCATGGCCTCCCGTATCCTGGGCATGGGAGATGTGCTCTCTCTCATCGAAAAGGCCCAGCAGTCTTTTGACATGCAGAAGGCGGCGGAGCTGGAGCAGAAGATGCGGAAAAACCGCCTCACGCTCTCCGACTTCTATGACCAGCTGGTCCAGGTGAAGAACATGGGTTCCCTGGCGGACATCGCCGGGATGCTCCCCGGCGTCAACGCCAAGGCGCTGGAAGGCGCCAGCGTGGACGAGCGGGCTCTGGGCCGCACTGAGGCTATTATCCTCTCCATGACACCTGAGGAGCGGGAGAACCCTTCCCTGCTCAACAACAGCCGCAAGAAGCGGATTGCCGCCGGCAGCGGCACCCAGGTAGTGGATGTAAACCGGCTGCTCAAGCAGTTTGAGCTGATGCAGCAGATGACCAAGCAGATGACCGGCGGCCGGATGCGGAAAATGGCCAAGAAGGGCCGCTTCGGCGGATTCGGCAAAAAGGGCGGTTTTCCCTTTTAACATGGTTGGTTAGCGTCCCCCGGGGCGCTTCCATATAGATGTGAAATAATTTTGGAGGTGAAGATACAATGGTTAAAATCAGACTTCGTCGGATGGGCGCCAAGAAGGCTCCTTTCTATCGTATCGTGGTGGCTGACTCCCGTTATCCCCGTGACGGCCGCTTCATTGAGGAGATCGGCACTTACAATCCCCTGGTGACTCCCGCCGAGATCAAGGTCGACGCTGACCGCGCCCAGGCCTGGATCAAGACCGGCGCTCAGCCCACCGAGACCGTAAAGGCTCTGCTGAAGAAGGCTAACGCCATCTGAGCGGCAGTCTGCTAGGAGGGCAGCATGAAGGAATTGCTCACTTATATCGCCCAGAACCTGGTGGACCACCCTGAGGCTGTGTCTGTCACGGAGCACACGGGCGCGGACGAGACTGTCCTGGAGCTCCGGGTTGCTCCCGAGGATATGGGCAAGGTCATCGGTCGTCAGGGCCGTATTGCCAAGGAGATCCGCACGCTGATGCGCTCTGTTGCCCAGAAGAACGGGACCAGGGTCTCTGTCGAAATTGTAGACTGAAAAACGGCGGGGATGCCCCGCCGTTTTTTGTCCCCCAAACAGGCGGACTGCCGCCTGCAATCGGAGGTTCACATGAAAAATAAATTTCTCGAAGCCGGACAGATCGTCAATACCCACGGAGTCCAGGGAGAGGTAAAGATTGTCCCCTGGTGCGACAGCCCGGAGTTCCTCTGTCAGTTCGACGCGCTTTACATCGACGGCCAGCCAGTTCGGGTCCGTGCTTCCCGGGTCTACAAGGGCAACGTTCTGGCCACTCTGGAGGGCGTGTCCGACGTAAATGCCGCCATGCGGCTCAAGGGCAAGAAAGTGTCCATCGATCGCACCGGTGTGGAGCTGCCCGACGGACGCCACTTCTTAGCCGACCTGATAGGCCTGGAGGTGCGGGACGCCGACACCGGCGAGGTGCTGGGCGAAATTAAGGACATCCTCACTCCCCCTGCCCACGAGGTCTACGTGGTGAAGGGCGGTGCCCACTCCTATCTGATCCCCGCCGTGGACGCGTTCCTGAAGGAGACCAATGTAGAGGGCGGTTATATCCGGGTGCATCTCATCGAGGGGATGGAGACCGATGTATAGAATTGATATCATGACCCTCTTTGATCTAACTGTTGGCGACGTGATGAACGAGTCCATTCTGGGCCGGGCCCAGGAGCGGGATTTTATTCGCATTGAAGCCCACCAGATCCGGGACTACACCCTCAACAAACAGAAACAGGTGGACGACTACCCCTACGGCGGCGGTCGGGGCGCGGTGATGCAGGCCGACCCCCTCTACCAGTGCTGGAAGCATATTACGGACACCTACGGCCCTGGCCACACCATCTACATGTCCCCAGCCGGAAAGACCTTCCGGGAGGCGGACGCCAAGCGCCTGCGGGATGACTATGACCACCTGATTCTGGTATGCGGCCACTATGAAGGAATTGACGAGCGCTTTATTGAGGAGTGCGTAGACGAGGAGATCTCCATCGGCGATTTTGTACTCACCGGCGGCGAGCTGGCCGCCATGGTGGTGGCCGACGCGGTGGCCCGGCTGGTACCCGGCGTGCTCTCCGACCCGGAGTGCTTTGAGGACGAGAGCCACTGGAACGGCATGCTGGAGTACCCCCAGTACTCCCGTCCCGAGGAGTGGCACGGGCGGAAGGTCCCCCCCATCCTCCGCTCCGGCGATCACAAGAACATCGCCAAGTGGCGGCGAAAGCAGTCCATTATCCGTACCCGGGACCGGCGCCCCGACATGTACGCCAAGCTGGACCTCTCCTCCAAGGAGGACCAGAAGCTCCTCAGGGAGATCGCCCAGGAAGAGGCCGCAGCGGAGTCCCGGGCAGAATCATAAGACGCACGCAGGCAGAAAAATCAACGTCTACGCCGCTTAGTGTCGCATCAAAGCGGGCTGTACGTGATTTTCTGCCTGTCTTTCTTTTTCCCCTTTACATTCCATGGCGTCCATGTTACAATAACACATGCAGCAATCTTATTTTCAATATTACATCTGGAGATTGACGATATGAGTTTTAAGATTATTGTGGACAGCTGCTGCGACCTGACGCCCGCCATGCTCCGCAGCGGAACCTTTATCAGCGTCCCTCTTACCATTCGCGTAGGAGACATTGTGGTGACTGACGACGCCTCCTTTGACCAGGCCGCCTTGCTGTGGCGCATGAAAGAGAGTGAAAAGGCCCCCTCATCTGCCTGTCCCTCTCCTGCTCAGTATCTGGACGCCATGGAGTGCGGTGCGGACGACATCTATGTGGTCACCCTCTCCGCCCTGCTTTCCGGCTCCCACAACAGCGCCGCTCAGGCCCGGGCCATGTACCTGGAGGAACACCCCGAGGCCCACGTGCATATCTTCAACTCCTGCTCTGCCTCATCCGGCGAAGTGCTTATCGCGCTGAAGATTCAGGAGTTGGCTTCTTCCGGTAAGGATTTTGACACGGTAGTCAGCCGAACCTCCCGCTATATCAGCGAGATGGAGACCCTTTTTGTGCTGGAGAACCTGGATAATCTGCGCAAGAACGGCCGGCTTACCAGGCTCCAGTCTATTGTCACGGATACACTGAAGATCAAGCTGCTCATGGGCGCCACTCCTGAAGGCGAAATCTGCAAGCGGGGCCAGGCACTGTCCATGAAGCAGGCGCTGGGAAAAATGATCTCCCTTATGGCCGCCGACGAAAAGCACGCTGGACGCACTCTCTGCATTACCCACTGCAACTGTCTGGAGCGGGCCTTTTACCTTAAGGAGCAGGCCCTCAAATCCTGCCGGTTCCACGATGTTATCATCTGTGAGACTGGCGGCATCAGCACCGTTTATGCCAACGACGGCGGTATTGTGGCCGCCTACTGAGCGCATGCAGTAAAACACATTCATCCTCTGCGCGGCCGTGGCCGCGCGGAGGATGAATGTGTTTTCCGTCCGTCTCAGGTTATCTGGCTGACGGCTCCACCGCCTTCAATGCGCGCCACTCCTCTTCCAGAATTGACATCAATATGTCGTCTGCATAGCTGTCTCCGTCCATTACAGCGTCCCGTAAAACGCCCTCCCGCCTGAAGCCGGCTTTCGCGTAGGTCCGCTCCGCGCCCGGATTAAAGGAATAGACATCCAGTTCCAAACGGTGCAGCTTCAGCGTTTCAAACGCGAAATCGCGCGCCGCTTCTGTCGCCCAGGTTCCAATCCCCTTCCCTCTCTCTGCTGCGCGGTAGATGGCGATTCGGAAATTAGCGCGGCGCAGCGCCCAGTCGATCTCATTGACGACGCTTTCGCCGATAATGCTTCCATCAGGCGCGATGATCAGAAAAAAGTATCTGTCATCTTCTCCCAGCGATTTCAGGAAAAAGGATATCACCTCTTCCCTTGAAAACGAGCTTCTGCACCCGGTCAGCCGGACGACTTCCCTGTCCAGAGGACAGTAATTCTGTTCGTAATAATCTGCTGCATCTTCAGCCTTTGCCAGGCGGATGGTATAGCCATCCCTTTGGCCTATCACATGTGTCTCCATATTGCACATCCTCTCTGCTCCCTGATTTCTGTTCTTTCCCGGCCCAGGCGTGTCAGAGTCCGTCTGCTTACCTCCTGAGACGGGGAAAAGACCGGAGGTCTGCAAACCTGCAGGCCTCCGGTCTTTTTATACCGTTTTCAACCGATTACTTCTGTTCCGGCTCCTGCTTGGGAGCCGCCTCGGCGGCGGGTTGAGAGGGCGCGGTGGTCTCTTTCTTCTCCCCCAGGAACTTGGGCAGGTTCATGCCGGCCATGTCAAACATCTCACTCATAGGCGGGATGGACTTCATCAAGCCGGAGATATACCCGGCGGTGCTGGTCTTTCCGTCCTGGCCCTGGCCGCTGTCCCAGACAGTGACCTTGTCAATCTTCACATTCTTGATGGCATCTACCTGGATGCGCATGAGCTGCTCCATCTTGTCGGCCAGCATGAGGCGGACAGCCTCGTCGGCGTCACCGCCGGCGGCGGAGACGATCTCCCGGAGACCTTCGGCCTGCTTCACCAGCAGGGCCTGGCTACCGGCAGCTTCGGCTTCCATCTTCACCCGGATAGCGTCAGCCTCGCCCTGAGCCTTACGGCGGATCTGCTCGGCCTCAGCCTCGGCCTCCAGCTCCTTGCGGCGCTTGTCGATCTCAGTCTTGACAATGACATCGGCCTCCTGAGTGGCCTTTTCACGGGCGGCACGGGCAGCCTCAGCCTTCTGCTCGGCGGCGTATGCCTCTTCCAGCGCCTGAGCGGCGGCAATCTTCTCAGCGGCAGTGGCGATACGGGTGGCTTCGGCCTCCTTCTCACGGCGCTGTGCGTTGGACATGGCCACCTCCACCTTGGCGCTGTTCTCACCCTGGATGGCGGCGGAGTCGGCCTGAGCCACCTGGATACGCTGGTCGCGGTGGGCGTTGGCCTCGCCGATGGAGCCGTCGCGATCCCGCTCAGCCACATTTTTCTTGGCGTCGTTGATGGCCTTGGCGGCAGCTTCCTTGCCCAGAGCGTCAATATAGCCGGACTCGTCGCTGATGTCGGTCACGTTCACGTTGATGAGCCGCAGGCCTATCTTCTTCAGCTCTCCCTCCACGTTGCGGGAGACTGCCTCCAGGAACTTGTCGCGGTCGGTGTTGATCTCCTCGATATCCATGGTAGCGATGACCAGACGCAGCTGGCCGAAGATGATGTCCTTGGCCAACTCCTGGATCTCCTGGAGCCGCAGGCCCAGCAGGCGCTCGGCGGCGTTCTGCATGACGCCGGGCTCGGTGGAGATGCCCACGGTAAAGCGGGAGGGCACGTTGATGCGGATGTTCTGACGGGACAAAGCGTTCTCCAGATCCACGGAGATGGACATGGGAGTCAGGTCCAGAAACTCATAGGCCTGGATGACGGGCCAGATAAAAGCCGCGCCGCCGTGGATGCATTTTGCGCTGCGTGTGGATCCGTCTTTGTTGTTGCCCACCTTACCGTAGATGACCATAACCTTGTCGGACGGGCACTTCTTGTACCGCTTGATGAGAAACAGGACCAGGGAAAACAGGATGACTGCAACGACACAAATCAGTACGAGGGTGATAATCTGATCCATACAATTCTCTCCTTCTTGATTCTCTTCTCAGTTTATACTTCTTCTCTTCCGGGCAGAAACGGAGATACCACGAGGGTTCCGTCCTCCGTCAGCCCGACTACCACAATCTCCGAGCCAGTAGGAATAGGCACCGTCTCCCGGGTGACAGCCTCAAACTCCCGCAGCTGCTCCTGTACGGTCACATTCACCTTGCCGGTTCCCTGCCCCTTGGCGGGTACGGTCAGGTAGACGTTTCCGCGTTTTCCCAGCGCATTGCGGACATCCAGAGTTCCATCGGATTGGAGGTGCATAGCCTCCCGCAGGATGACCGCCACTGCCACCATTCCGATGATACCGATCTGAACCGCCAGAAACAGCGACAGCAGCCAGTGCAGGCCCAGCGTCAGGAATAGCAGACCGCTCCAGCCAAATAGGGTGAAAAAGGTGATGAAGCCGCGGATAGTAAAGATGTGCAGTCCGCTGAGCAGACTGCCATGGGCATCGTTGTCCGCTCCAGCATCGCCATCGGAGTGGATGCCTTCGTGGAGTCCATCGGGAATTCCATCCCCGTCCAGATCCACAGTCTCTGCCTCCATACTGTCCGGGATGCCGTCGCCGTCCAGATCCGCGCCATCAGCGTCCTCCTCGCCGCTCCCCAGTCCGATGAGAAGCATCACCGTCTGGATCAGGAGCAGCAGCGTGGCGGGCACCGCAATGAACAGCATCACCCGCTGCAATACGGTCAGCGATTCCAGCCAAGCCTCCATCGCTCTCTCCTCCTTTCATCGTGAATATGTGTTCTCACATGAGAAATGTGACAACTCTGAAAAATTTATTGAAAAGCCGCAGGCATCCCCGCATCAGACTCCTCCAGCGTCTGAATCAGCCCCTCCGCCTCACGCTTGAGACGGGCGGCCTGATAGGCAATGAGAAGAATCTGCAAGGTACGGCTCACCCTTCTCCGGGCGCCCGGACAGGGCTCGCCGTAGTCAAAGAGCACTTCGTCGCACCAGCGGCTCAGTTCTCCCTTCTCCGGCATTGGCGTCTCCTCCAGCCGCCCAAGCAGACGGACCAGACAGGTATAGAGATAGGAGTCGTCCACCAGGTCGTCTGACTCGTCGGCCAGTGCGCCGTTGACATAGGAGAGCAGCTGACAGATTTTTTCCAGCTGAAGGACATCCTTCAGCATGTTGATAAACAAAATGCGGCAAAACTGTCTGCGGCTGTATTTTTTTCGCTCCGGCGGGGAAACAAAGCCCCGTTTCACCCAATTCTGGATGATATAAGGCTCCAGTCCCGTCAGTTGGGAGACCTGTGAAAGCATCAGCCCCCCCGTGAGGAACAGCGGGGACAACAGCATATCCGCTGCGTCAGGCCGTCTCAGATCGGCCTCAACCGTGGTTCCCGGCAGTACATCTTTCATTCGACCGCCTCCTTAAGGTGATTAAAATATATCATATGGTCACTTGACTGTCAATAGGGTTTACAAGATTTTAATCAATTTTTTAACATACTTTTTCTTCCTGTATATAGAACACCCCCTGGCGTAAAATACGCCAGGGGGTGTTTCAGAAAATCCGGATTTTGGTTACTGACCGGCGACTGCATTGGCGGCAGCCACCCGGCCGTAGTAGATGGCAGACCCAATCGCCATGCCGCAGCAGGGGTACTCTGCATCAAAGAGGCCGGTAAAGGCCACCTCACCGGCAGCATATAGCCCGGGGATAGGCTGATCGTTGGTGTCCAGCACATGGGCGCCGGTATCAATCTGAAGTCCTCCGAACGTGACGGAGGAACCGGGGGTCATGGCAAAGGCATAGTAGGTGTCGCCTTCCACAGGGATCATATACTCAGCAGGCTTTCCAAAGTCGTCGTCGCTGCCCTTAGCGCACAGCTCGTTGTACCGGTCCACTGTGGACTGGAGGGTGGCGGAATCCATGCCGATAAGGCCGGCCAGCTCTTCAATGGAAGCAGCGTGGGGCACAGTTTCAATCTGAATGCCATTGGCCAGGGTGGGATAGGGCTCCACACACTGCCCATCCTTGGAGGCCGTAATATAGTAGCCGCAGGTGCTGTCTGCATCTGCCAGAGCCTGGGCCACGTGGGACTGGTAGGACCATTCGTTCACCACGCGGTTTCCATCCTCGCTGACAATGAGACCGGACTCCTCATTGATGCCGCAGTAGCAATCATAGCTCACATAGACCAGCTGGAGGCCGGGGGCGTCAAAGTTCTTGGCTCCCACCGCAGTGGCCATCACAATGCCGTCACCCACGTTGGTCATGGGCACGCCGGAGTAGACGTTGGTGGGCAGGAAGTCGCTGTACCTGGCCAGCATCTCCTCATTGTGGGCATAGCCGCCGGTGGCCAGGATCACAGCCGGAGCGTTGACTGTGACAATGCTGCCGTCGGACTTCTCACCCTTTACACCTACCACCGCGCCGCTCTCATCTGTGAGAAGCTCGTTGGCACGGCAGTTATAGATAATCTTGCCACCGGCCTGCTCATAGGCCTTGGTCAGAGGAACGCAGAACTGACCGCCGTGACCGCTGGTCTGGCCGCCGCCGCCCTCCACATTGTGGACCCGCCAGGGGGTCAGAGAGCTGTGGATCGCCTCTACGTCCTGAATCTTCACGCCACGATCCACCAGCCACTGGATATTCTCGGCAGAGTTCTCACAGAAGGCCCACACCAGGTCCTCATCCATGATTCCATCCCGATCAAAGCTCATCAGGTAGTCATACATCATCTCGGGGGTATCCTCATATCCCTGGGCCTCCTGCCAAGGGGTACCGGCACCCAGGATTTTGCCTCCGCTGCGGGTGGTGGAGCCGCCGGTGACGCCCACCTTCTCCAGAATCAGCACATTTGCGCCAGCCTCCAGCGCGGTGTTGGCGGCGGCCAGTCCGGCTGCGCCGGCGCCGACAACCACCACGTCCACATCGTAAGTCTCATCAGAAGGCTCGGGGCGGTCCACAGGAGCAGACTTCAACGCCTCGGCATCGCCGCCGGCCTTGGTCACGCACTCAGCCACCGCCTGCTTAATGGCGGCGCTGGTGACCGTGGCGCTGGCCACAGAGTCTACTGCCAGAGACTGGTTCTCCACAATGGCGGCGGGCAGCGCCTCCACGGGGGTAGTACTCAGGCCGCAGCCCAGGCCATAGGTCTCCGCCTGGCCGGTAACCTGAATATCCGTAATGCTGGTGTCGTCAAAGGTAACTTCCACGGTCACGTCGCCGTTGTGTCCGGCGGCAGTGGCGGTGTAGGTGCCGGGCGTATAGCCGGCGGAGGAGGTATCCTCCTCCTTGCCCATGGCCTGATCCAAGCACTTCTGCACGGCAGTTTTGACCGCGTCGCTGGTGATGGTGGCGCCGGAGACCCCATCCACCTCAGCGGACTGGGCCGCCAGAATGGCCTCCTTCATGGGCTCCCCCACGTCGGCGCCATAGCCGGCGGTCTCGCCGGACACATCAATGGTCACGTCGGTAATCTCATTTTCGCTGACGGTCACAGTCACCTTGACCGCGCTCTCCATGCCCTGGGCCTCGGCACTGTATGTACCGGCCACATAGCGGTCTGGCATTGTGGACGGCTCGCTGGTTGTCGTGGTGTCTCTGCTGCCGCAGGCGGCCAGGGAAAGCACCATGGCCAGCGAGAGTGCAAGAGCGATAAGCTTCTTTCCTTTCACAGTATCTACCTCCTAAATATTTCTGAGTGAAAACGTCAAAATGTTGACACTCAGGTAGAGAATACCATACCACTTTGAGAAGTCAAGACACATTTCGTACGATTTGTCCATGAAAAAAGACAGGGCAGCCTCCTGCCCTGTCCTCTTTCAGCCCTTCAGAAAGGCCCGGATCTCCTCCTGCCGGGCCACTGCCTGCTGGTATCCATCCTGATAGAGAGCCTTGATTTTCTCCACGTTCCGCTCCGTGCGGGAAAAGCCTTTGGTGCATTTGGGGGCAATGATCAGCACTTTGCCCTCCTCCTCCAGGCGGAACAGACGTCCCCGGCAGGCGTTGTAGTCGTCTGCCCGGCGGCGCATAGCGTCGCAGAACTTGGGGTACTTCCGGTAGAAACGGTCAATCAGCGGCTGAAGAGATTCTGTCCGGCGGATGTAAGACCGCTCCCGAGTGAGAATCACGACAATGCGGTCGCATCCCTTCTCCACCGCCCGATCATAGGGAATGGCGTCCGCTGTGCCGCCGTCCATATAGGGCTTACCGTTGATATGATAGACAGGAAACAGGAAGGGCAGCGCGCAGGTGGCCTGGAGCAGCTCAAAGTGCTCGTCCCGCTTGGGAACCGGGAGGTACTCCGCCTTGCCAGTGTCCATATTGGTAACCACCGCCTCCACCTCACCGGGAAACGCGGCAAAAGTGTCATAGTCAAAAGGAATCAGCTGGTTGGGGATATCGTCGTATGTGAACTTCAGGCCAAAATAGCACCGGTGGTTTCCTGGCCGGAAGATATTGTTCACCCCCATGTAACGCTTGTCATTGGCAAAGCGGGTGAGTATCTCCAGGTTGCGTCTGCTCTGCTTGGAGATGTAGCTGACACCGTAGGCAATCCCCGCTGAGACGCCCACGCAGTAGTCCGGCATAATATCAGCTGCCAGCAGCCCGTCACAGGCGCCGCTGGAAAAAATGGTCCGAAAGGCGCCGCCCTCCAATACTAACCCTGTTTTCATGCTCTTCATTCTCCCTTAATCTCATCCCAGTAGCGCTTGGCCGCCTGCTCGGTTTTGTTCTCGCCATACTCATAATACACAGCCCCAGCCAGTTTGTCCGGCAAGTACTGCTGCTTTACATAATGGTGGGGATAGTCATGGGGATACAGATACCCCTGTTCCCGCTCCATGCCGGCGGAATCGGCATGGACATTCTGGAGGTGGCGGGGAATGTCCCCTGTTTTTCCCGCCTGGATATCCGCCATAGCCCGGTTTATCCCCATATAAGCGGAATTGGACTTGGGCGATGTAGCCATCAGCACTACTGCATCGGCCAGAGGAATCCTCGCCTCGGGCAGGCCCAGCATGTTGGCTGCGTCAATGCAGCTCTTCACAATGGGGATAATCTGGGGATAGGCCAGCCCCACGTCCTCGCAGGCCATGACCATCATCCGTCGGCAAGCGGAGACCAGGTCTCCGGCCTCCAATAGGCGGGCTAAATAGTGGAGTGCCGCGTCCGGGTCAGAGCCTCGCACCGACTTCTGGAGGGCAGAGACAATGTCATAGTGGTTATCCCCTTCCCTGTCGTACCGCATAGCCGACCGCTGGGCCACAGCCCTGGCGTCCTCCAGGCTCACGGTCAGTACGCCGTCCTTCCGGCGGGCGGAGTTGAGCAGCAGCTCCACCGCGTTTATGGCCTTTCGCACGTCGCCGCCGCAGGCCGAGGCAATATGCTCCCGCACCCCGCTCTCGCAGACTACCCGCTCGCCCAGCCGCTGCTCCATAATGGCGATGCCCCGGTCCACGGCGGGCAGCACCTCCTCTGCGGTTACCGGTTTGAACTCAAAGACCATGGAGCGGCTGAGTACCGCGTTGTACACATAAAAATAGGGATTCTCCGTGGTGGAGGCTACCAGGGTCACATCTCCCTTCTCGATGACCTCCAGCAGGGACTGCTGCTGCTTTTTGTTAAAGTACTGGATCTCATCCAGGTACAGCAAAATTCCGTTGGGGGCCAGCATGGTTCCCACATCCGCGATCACGTCTTTGATATCGGAGAGTGACCCGGTGGTGGCGTTGATACGCCGCAGGGCCCGCCCGGAACGGCGGGCTATGATGTTGGCCACCGTAGTCTTTCCGGTGCCTGAAGGACCGTAAAAAACCAGATTGGGGATTTTTCCGCTCTCGATGATGCGGCGCAGAAGCCCCCCCTCCCCCAGGATATGCTTCTGTCCCACCACGTCATCCAGACTTTCCGGGCGGATCTCGTCTGCCAAAGGCCGGTATGCCATCTCCACGGCCTCCTTTGTTTCAGTTTCTATTCATTGTAACATGTGTTCGATTTTTCGTAAAGGCTCTTTTCTGCGCAAGTGTCCAAAAGCAGAGCGCTCCCCGGGGCACTCATATACCCCGGGGAGCGCTCTGCTGAAATGATTAGGCGGCGATAAATGCGGAGATAATATCTGCCGCCTGGTCAGCGGTCAGGGTTCCCTGGGGCTGGAAGAGATTATCCTCTCCCACAGGGATATCCTGCTGAATCACGTTCCACATGACAGCCTCGAATGCCCAGGAGGAGATGGCGGACACATCCCCATAGGGGATCATGACAGCCCAATCGCCCTGGGGCCCTTTGCCCAAAGTCTTGGCGGCGTTGAGCAGCATGACGGCTGCCTGTTCCCGGGTGATGGCCTGGTCAGGCAGGAACTGACCTGCGCCGTTGCCGCTGATGATGCCATTGTCCGCGGCCCAGTCCACTGCGAAACTATCCGCCACATCGGTAAAGGCCGCAGGAGAAACCTGGACGGACTCACTTCCCACCATAGCCTCATACAGCTGCTCCACAAATGCCCGGCGGGTCACGGCGGAGGTGCCGGCGTTAAGCGTCCAGTGGCTGCGGGCCTCAGGCGGTGTGATAGTCTTGCCCTCGGCGGTCATAGCCTTGATATACTCGGCGATAACCAGGGTGACAGAACCGCCGATGGAGCCAAACTGCTCGGAGACGGAGCCGTCCCACAGAACGGCGTCGGTACCCATGGTAATGCCAGTGACAGCGTACCAGCCGAACTCATCGCCGGCCGCATTGGCGGACAGCCGATAGGAGTTAATGGCCACTTTGAAGGTCTGATCGTCTGTAACCGGCTTGCCCTGGTAGGTCATGTTGACTACCCGGCTGCCCTCGGGGTTGCCCATGTAGATGTCATAGTCAATGCCGTAGAGCTGGTCAGTGCCAAAGCCGCCGCCGGTAATGGTACCGTCAGCCTCCACGGTGAAGTCCTTGGTGCAGTCCTCCAGCCAGTCCTTCAGCTGCTTGCCGGTCATTTGGATCATGTAGATCAGGTTGTTGTCGTACTTATAGAAGGAATAGCAGTCCTTCAGGCTGATGGGGGCGCTCTCAGCGCCATTCAGCAGCTGGCCGATGCAGAAATCCTTGTTGGCCACAGGAGAGGCCAGGGACAGATCAGCGCCGGTGGCCCACAGCTGAGCCTCATGAACCAGGTTCATAGTGTCGCTCTGGACATGGAACAGGTCAGTCTCGTCATCCCAGTCGCCGGACAGGGTGCCAATCTGTTCCGTGACGAAGGGCAGAGTCCGGTCGTAATAGGGCTGCATGAGGGCCTTCAGTCCGGCGTCGTTTTCGTAGGCGGTCAGGTCCATGTTCTCGCTTGCGCCGATGGTAAAGGTGCCGTCGGCAGCGATGGTGACAGTGGTCTTGGTCAGAGTGGAGGTTCCGCCGTTGACGCAGGGCACAGTCTTGCCGTCGGCGTTCTTCATCTCTGTGACGCCCACCTTGTGGTTGTGGCCGGCAATGACCATGTCGATGCCGGTGGTGTTCTCCACCAGGTGGCGGACCTGGTTTTCAGGGGAGAAATCCGTCTTGCCGGTCTCCACGGCGTCGCCGTCACCGGCGCCCACCAGCCCGCTGTCCTCGCCGGAGTGACAGGAGACGATGACGAAATCACAGCCCTCGTCCTCCCGCAGAGCCTTCTGCCAGTAGTTGGTCCACTCATAGGCATAGGTGCGGTCTGTGTTGTCTCTGTGGACAAAGTCAGAGCCCTCATAGTGGGTAGGCAGGTCCCAGTTGGGGACATTTACATTTTCAAAGCCCAGGATACCCACCTTGAACTCCCTGCCGCCCACATCAAAGGTCATAACCTTGTAGGGCTTCATATTGGGCTCCTGGGTGGCAATATTGATATAGTTTGCGCAGAGAGCATCCACCGGAGTACCCGCGTATTTATTCGTTGTGTCAGCCAGCATATCGTAGAAAATCTGCTGGCTCTCCATGTCAAAGTTGAACTCGTGATTGCCGGGAACAAAGGCGTCATAGCCAATGTAGCGCAGGCAGATGGCCATCGGGTTGTCCACTCCGCCCTCCATGTTCATGTTGTAGCTGGTGATAGAGCTGCCCTGGATGATGTCGCCGTTGTCGATGAGGATGGTTCCGTCCATGGCCGCCCGCTCTTCCTCCATGGCGGTGGCCACCTTCAGATAGCTGTTCTTTACTTCCTTGCCGTCAATGGGATTGAGGTCGTAGCATTTTCCGTGCATGTCGGTGGTGGAGTAGATACCCAGGGTGAAGGTCTCTGCCTCTGCTGCCATGGCCGTCATACTGGCGCAGCCCAGCAGCATGGCGGCAGACAGTACACCTGCGAGAGCCTTACGGAGATACGAGCGGTGTTTCTTCATACTTTTTCCTCTTTTCTTTTTAGTTTGACGAACTCCCAGGGGTATCTGTATTATAACATCCAATGTGCCGGACTGAAATCCTCAAATGTATGAAAGTGTCCGAAAATCTGTGCAGTCACAACCTCCGGCTAAGCCGGAGGCTTGATTAAGCCCTATAAGGGCATAATACAGACAATACCCCTAAAGGGG